>NZ_JBEXQW010000022.1:0-134420 GCF_040612775.1 Streptomyces sp. NPDC006339 | reverse complement strand
CGGATGTGGAAGCCCAGTAATGGGTGGAGCTGACCGGTACTAATAGGCCGAGGGCTTGTCCTCAGTTGCTCGCGTCCACTGTGTTAGTTCTGAAGTAACGAACACGCCCCCCACTTGGTCGGGGTGCGGCGGTTCAACTTCATAGTGTTTCGGTGGTCATAGCGTTAGGGAAACGCCCGGTTACATTCCGAACCCGGAAGCTAAGCCTTTCAGCGCCGATGGTACTGCAGGGGGGACCCTGTGGGAGAGTAGGACGCCGCCGAACAATCATTGTGGGAAAGCCCCGCACCTTATGGTGCGGGGCTTTTCTGCGTTCAGGAGACCCCTGTGCGTCCCGGCCTCCCGGCTGAAGGTAAGGTCAGGGGGCATCGTCAGCTCGTTCCCACAGGAGGCCCCCGGGTGGAGGTCCAGGAGACTCGCGTTCAGACGGACCGGGTCCTCACCATCCCCAACATCCTGAGCATGGCTCGCCTCGCCGGCGTGCCCCTGTTCCTGTGGTTGATCCTCCGCCCCGAGTTCGGCGGGCCCAACAGCGACCCCTGGGCGCTGCTCGTCCTGGCGCTCAGCGGCGTCAGCGACTATCTCGACGGCAAGCTCGCCCGGCGCTGGAACCAGATCAGCAAGCTCGGCCGGCTGCTCGATCCCGCCGCCGACCGGCTGTACATCCTTTCCACGCTGGTGGGCCTCACCTGGCGGGAGATCCTGCCGCTCTGGCTCACCGTCGCCCTTTTGGCCCGCGAGCTGATGCTGCTCGTCATGGTGGGAATCCTTCGCCGGCACGGGTATCCGCCGCCGCAGGTGAACTTCCTCGGCAAAGCTGCCACTTTCAACTTGATGTACGCGTTCCCGCTGCTGCTCCTCAGTGACGGAAACGGGTGGCTGGCGTCACTCGCCGAAGTTTTCGGGTGGGCCTTCGCCGGATGGGGTACAACTCTGTATTGGTGGGCAGGGATCCTCTACGTGGTCCAGGTCCGCCGACTCGTGAAGGCGGATACCGTGGCCGATTGAGCCCGTCCGTACTGCCGAGCAACGGCGCCGGCATGAACGAAGACGCCCCAGGGCCCGTTGAGCGGACAGGTGCAGTCGGCAGGACCGTCGTCTCTTAAGGAGGACGCTTCCGACATGAAGGCCGTCGTGATGGCCGGTGGTGAAGGCACTCGCCTTCGCCCCATGACCTCGAGCATGCCCAAGCCTCTTCTGCCGGTGGTCAACCGGCCGATCATGGAGCATGTCCTGCGACTGCTCAAGAGGCACGGTCTCAACGAGACCGTCGTCACCGTGCAGTTTCTCGCCTCCCTCGTCAGGAATTACTTCGGGGACGGCGAAGAGCTCGGAATGGAGCTCACCTATGCGAACGAGGAGAAGCCGCTCGGCACTGCGGGGAGTGTGAAGAATGCCGAGGAGGCGCTGAAGGACGACGCCTTCCTCGTCATCTCCGGCGACGCGCTCACCGACTTCGACCTCACCGACCTGATCGCCTTCCACAAGGAGAAGGGCGCCCTCGTCACGGTCTGTCTGACCCGGGTACCGAATCCGCTGGAATTCGGCATCACGATCGTCGACGAGGAAGGAAAGGTCGAACGCTTCCTGGAGAAGCCCACCTGGGGTCAGGTCTTCTCGGACACGGTGAACACGGGCATCTACGTCATGGAGCCCGAGGTCTTCGACTACGTCAAGGCGGACGTCCCGGTCGACTGGTCGGGAGATGTCTTCCCGCAGTTGATGAAGGAAGGCAAGCCCATCTACGGCTACGTGGCCGAGGGCTACTGGGAGGACGTCGGCACCCACGAGAGCTACGTCAAGGCGCAGGCCGACGTCCTCGAGGGCAAGGTCCAGGTCGACATCGACGGCTTCGAGATCTCTCCGGGCGTCTGGGTCGCCGAAGGGGCCGAGGTCCACCCCGACGCCGTACTGCGCGGGCCGCTATACATCGGCGACTACGCCAAGGTGGAGGCCGGGGCCGAGATCCGCGAGCACACCGTGATCGGCTCCAACGTCGTCGTCAAGAGCGGTGCCTTCCTCCACAAGGCCGTCGTCCACGACAACGTCTACATCGGGCAGCAGAGCAATCTGCGCGGCTGCGTCATCGGCAAGAACACCGATGTGATGCGGGCGGCCCGGATCGAGGACGGGGCGGTCATCGGCGACGAGTGCCTGATCGGTGAGGAATCGATCGTGCAGGGCAACGTCCGGGTCTACCCGTTCAAGACGATCGAGGCCGGTGCCTTCGTCAACACCTCCGTCATCTGGGAGTCCCGAGGACAGGCCCACCTGTTCGGGGCGAGAGGCGTCTCCGGCATCCTCAACGTGGAGATCACCCCCGAACTGGCGGTGCGGCTCGCCGGCGCGTACGCGACCACGCTGAAGAAGGGCGCGACCGTCACCACGGCGCGTGACCACTCCCGAGGCGCCCGGGCGCTCAAGCGGGCGGTGATCTCGGCGCTGCAGGCCAGCGCCATCGACGTACGCGACCTGGAGAACGTGCCGCTGCCGGTGGCCCGGCAGCAGACCGCACGCGGCAGCGCCGGCGGCATCATGGTGCGTACCTCGCCCGGTGTGCCGGACTCCGTGGACATCATGTTCTTCGACGAGCGGGGCGCCGACCTGTCCCAGGCGGGACAGCGCAAGCTCGACCGGGTCTTCGCACGTCAGGAGTACCGACGGGCGTTCCCCGGCGAGATCGGCGACCTGTCCTTCCCGGCCAGCGTCTTCGACTCGTACACCGGATCGCTGCTGCGGAACGTCGACACCTCCGGGATCGCCGAGGCCGGCCTCAAGGTGGTCGTGGACGCGTCCAACGGCAGCGCCGGGCTCGTTCTGCCCAGCCTCCTCGGCCGGCTCCAGGTGGACTCGCTGACGATCAACCCCGGTCTGGACGAGTCGCGGCCGACCGAGTCCGCCGAGAGCCGGCGGGCCGGTCTCGTACGGCTCGGGGAGATCGTCGCCTCGGCGCGGGCCGCGTTCGGCGTGCGGTTCGACCCCGTGGGTGAGCGGCTGTCGCTCGTCGACGAGCGGGGCCGGATCATCGAGGACGACCGGGCGCTGCTCGTGCTGCTCGACCTGGTCGCGGCCGAGCGCAGATCGGGGCGGGTCGCGCTGCCGGTCACGACCACGAGGATCGCCGAGCAGGTCGCCGCGTACCACGGCACGCAGGTGGAGTGGACGACGACCTCGCCGGACGACCTGACGCGGGTCGGCCGGGAGGAGTCGACGATCTTCGGCGGTGACGGCCGGGGTGGTTTCATCGTTCCGGAGTTCAGCAGCGTCTTCGACGGCGCCGCGGCCTTCGTCCGGCTGATCGGTCTGGTCGCGCGCACCCAGCTCACCCTGAGCCAGATCGACGCGCGGATCCCGCGGGCCCATGTCCTGAAGCGGGACATCGCGACGCCGTGGGCGGTCAAGGGGCTCGTGATGCGGCGGGTGGTGGAGGCGGCCGGCGACCGGTCCGTGGACACCACCGACGGTGTGCGGGTGGTCGAGGCCGACGGGCGCTGGGTGATGGTGCTGCCCGACCCGGCCGAGGCGGTCACCCATCTGTGGGCGGAGGGCCCGGACGACGCCTCCGCCCAGGCCCTGCTCGACGAGTGGTCGGCCGTGGTGGACAGCGCGGGGCACTGAGGAACCGCGCCCCGACGGGTCCGGTGAGGCCGGGAGGTACCGCACGGTACCTCCCGGCCTCTTCGGAGGGGCCATTCGGCGGTAGGGCGTGCGACGTGCGACGATGTGCGGCATGTCGCAGCAGCCCCCCGTTCGGAGCACAGGAACGCCCCCTCCGCGCCCGGATGCGTCCATGTCGCTGCTGAACAACGTGATCGACCACGCGCTCGACGACGGGTACGCGGAGGCGTCGGCCCGGCGGGCGGCGGAGGGCGGTGGCCTTCCCCGTACGATCCGGGCCAAGCTCGGTCTCGCGGCCGGCCTGGTGCTGGCGGCCGCCGTGGTGACGCTCGGAGCGGCCGAGGCGCGGGTGTCGGCGCCCGTGGTGGCCAAGGAGCGGCAGGAGCTGATCGACCGGATCGAGTCGGACGCCTCGGCGGCCGACCGGCTGGAGCAGGACGTCGAGCGGATCCGCGCCGAGGTGGGCGAGCGGCAGCGCAAGGCGCTGGAGCAGCACGGCGGTGACCAGGCCGAGCTCGTGGCGCTGCTGTCCGGGGCGACGCCGGTCCAGGGACCGGGCGTGAAGCTCGTCGTGGACGATGCCAAGGGCACCGACACGGGTGGCGGCGGACCGCGCGAGAGCAGTGGTTTCTCCGACACGGGGCGGGTGCGCGACCGGGACATGCAGCGGGTCGTGAACGGTCTGTGGGAGTCGGGCGCGGAGGCGGTCGCGATCAACGGGCAGCGGCTGACGGCGCTGTCGGCGATCCGGGCCGCGGGTGACGCCATACTGGTCGACAACAAGCCGTTGGTGCCGCCGTACACGATCCTCGCCGTCGGCGACGGACAGCGGCTGAGCACCGCGTTCCAGGACAGCGCCGACGGTCAGTATCTGCACGCGCTGCGGGAGAACTTCGGGATCCGTACGAGCATCTCCGCGGAGGCCGAGGTGCGTCTGCCGGCGGCGCCGAGCCTGATCGTACGTACAGCAGAGCCGAGGGGAGCCGGGGCGAAGGCCACCGGGCGGGCCACGGCCGACACAGGGAAGGGCACATCTTGATCGCCGTACTGGGCCTGATCGTGGGAGTCGTGGTCGGACTGTTGGTCCGGCCCGAGGTTCCCGCGGTGGTCGAGCCCTATCTTCCGATCGCCGTGGTCGCCGCCCTCGACGCGGTCTTCGGCGGACTGCGGGCCATGCTCGACGGGATCTTCGTCGACAAGGTCTTCGTGGTGTCGTTCCTGTCCAACGTGGTCGTGGCCGCGCTGATCGTCTTCCTCGGCGACAAGCTGGGCGTCGGCGCGCAGTTGTCGACCGGTGTGGTCGTGGTGCTCGGCATCCGGATCTTCTCCAACGCCGCCGCCATCCGGCGGCACGTGTTCCGGGCGTGAGGCCGATGAGCGAGAACGATAAGAATCCGGCACAGCAGCCCCCACAGCAGCCCCAGCCCCCGGCCCGGCAGGCACAGCCCCTGCCCCAGCCCGAGCCGCGCCCCGCGGCACCGGCCCCTCAGGCCCCGGCACCGCCACCGCCTCCGGCCCCTGCCCCGGTCCCTCCGGCCCCGGTACCTCCGAGCCCCGCACCGCCGGCCGCGTCCGGGGTCACCGGGCGGCAGCGGCTGGCCGCCAGCCTGTGGCCGCCCAGGGTGAGCCGGGCTCAACTCGTCGTGGCGCTGCTGCTGTTCGTGCTCGGTCTCGGACTCGCCATCCAGGTGCGGTCGACCAGCGACAACAGCGCGCTGCGCGGCGCCCGCCAGGAGGACCTGGTGCGCATCCTCGACGAGCTCGACGACCGCACCCAGCGCCTGGAGGACGAGAAGACGCGCCTGGAGGGCCAGCGCTCGGAGCTGGAGTCCAGTTCGGACCAGGCCGAGGAGGCGCGGAGGCAGACCCAGGAGAAGGAGCGGCAGCTCGGGATCCTGGCCGGCACGGTCGCCGCCGAGGGCCCGGGGATCACGCTGACGATCACGGACTCCACCGGTGCCGTCGAGTCGGACATGCTGCTCGACGCCATCCAGGAACTGCGAGCCGCGGGTGCGGAGGCCATCCAGGTCAACGACGTGCGCGTGGTGGCGGACAGCTATTTCTCGGGCGGCGGACGCGATATGCGGATCGATGGAACGCAGGTGGCCGCTCCGTACGTCTTCAAGGTCATCGGCAAGCCGGAGGATCTGGAGCCCGCGCTCAACATCCCCGGCGGTGTCGTCCAGACACTGGAGAAGGAGCAGGCCACGGCCACGGTGCAGCGTTCAGGGAAGATCGTCGTCGACGCCTTGCGGCCTGCGAAGCGGCCTGACTACGCTCGGTCGTCCTCGCAGTGAGGCGGGGGTCCGTGACGGTCACGCGGCAAGGGCATGACCTTGCGGGGGGTCGCCGCACCACATGGGTGGTGCGTGGTGGAAACTGTCGAGTGGCCACGGACGTTGTGAAGGTGTCCGGGTCGGCAGGTGTGTTCAGTCAGGGTTCGTCCTGCCCCACGGGCGGGTCTGTTTCGGTCAAGGGGAATCGCCCGTGAAGTTGTTTGCGAAGTTGTTCGGCAAGAGCGGACGCGAGGACGGCGGCAACGCCAAGCATCGCGCGCCGCGCCACGCGCAGGGTGAGGAACAGGGCGGCGAGCGCCCCCTCTTCCGCGACGAGGTCGGTGGTCCGGGTGGCGACATTCCGGGCACACAGGGCGCGTCGTCTGTTGACCCTGCCGGTGCCGCGCGCATAGGTTTCGGAGAACCATCAACCTCAGGTACGGGTGGAGGGTCGACCTCCGACCCGTACGCGACCCAGACCTCCGCGGGGCAGCCGCGGCAGGAGGACGCGTCCATGCCGGTGTGTACGAGGTGCGGTCACCGCAATACGGCGGACAGCCGCTTCTGCTCCCACTGCGGCGCGCCGCTGCGCGGCGGGGTGGCTCCGGAGCGCGCGTCCGAGACGACGTCGACGATCTCCATCTCGGGGCTCGAGGCATACGACTCGGAGGTCACCGGGCAGACCGCGCTTCCGGCGCTGTCGCCCGAGGCGCTCGCGGCCGTGGAGGCGCTGCCGTCCGGTTCCGCGCTGCTGATCGTGCGCCGCGGTCCGAACTCGGGCAGCCGCTTCCTGCTGGACGGCGAGCTGACCACGGCCGGCCGTCACCCGCAGAGCGACATCTTCCTGGACGACGTGACCGTGTCGCGTCGCCATGTGGAGTTCCGGCGCGGCCAGGATGGGACCTTCACGGTGTCGGACGTCGGCAGCCTCAACGGCACGTATGTCAACCGGGAGCCGATCGACTCGGTCGTGCTGTCCAACGGCGACGAGGTGCAGATCGGCAAGTACCGGCTCGTCTTCTTCGCGAGCCAGCGGAGCGTGTGACGCTCCGGAGAACCTTCAGGGAAGGTCCATGCTGCGTACACCGACGGGCGGCGCCGGTCTCGGCGCCGCCGCCGCGGGCGACCGGCTGGTCAGCATCGGGACGGTGCTGAGCCAGTTGCGCGACGAGTTTCCCGAAGTGACCATCTCCAAGATCCGGTTCCTGGAGGCCGAGGGGCTCGTCGAGCCCCGCCGGACGGCTTCCGGGTACCGGAAGTTCAGCCCGCAGGACGTGGAGCGGCTCGCTCAGATCCTGCGGATGCAGCGCGACCACTATCTGCCGCTCAAGGTGATCCGCGAGCATCTGGACGCCCTCGCCCGGGGTGAGCAGATCAAGCTGCCCTCGCCCAGTCCCCAGCGGGACCTGCTGGACGGGGCGCTGGAGGCGGACGCCGAGCCGCCCACGGCGGCCAGGATCGGCCGCGCCGAGCTGCTGGCCGCCGCCGAGGTGACCGAGACCGAGCTCGCCGAATGGGAGTCGTACGGCCTGGTCGCCGAGGCGGAGGGCGGCGGCTACGACGCCGAGACCGTCACGGTCGCCAAGCTGGTGGCGGATCTGGGGAGATTCGGTCTGGAACCCCGGCATCTGCGGGCCGTCAAGGCCGCCGCCGACCGGGAGGCCGGTCTGGTCGAGCAGATGGTGGCGCCGCTGCGCCGGCACCGTAATCCGCAGACCAGGGCCCATGCGGAGGCGACCGCGAAGGAGCTCGCCGGGCTGTCCGTACGGCTGCACGCGGCACTGGTCCAGACCGCGCTCGGACTCCGTCTGCAGTGATCTCGGACCGGCCCGACTACCCAAACCGGTCGGGCACGTCCTAGGGTTGCTGTGTGAACGAGCTCGACGTTGTGGGTGTCCGGGTGGAAATGCCCTCCAACCAGCCGATCGTGCTCCTGCGTGAAGTGGGAGGCGACCGCTACCTTCCCATCTGGATCGGACCGGGGGAGGCGACCGCGATCGCCTTCGCCCAGCAGGGCATGGCCCCGGCCAGGCCGCTGACGCACGACCTCTTCAAGGACGTCCTGGAGGCCGTGGGGCAGGAGCTCACCGAAGTCCGCATCACGGACCTGCGGGACGGT
The DNA here is from genome assembly GCF_040612775.1 of Streptomyces sp. NPDC006339. NCBI lineage: Bacteria > Bacillati > Actinomycetota > Actinomycetes > Kitasatosporales > Streptomycetaceae > Streptomyces > Streptomyces sp. NPDC006339. The sequence continues at coordinate 126,407 of NZ_JBEXQW010000022.1, read as the reverse complement.
GTCTTCTACGCCGAGCTGGTCTTCGCCAGCGGTGTGGAGGTGAGCGCCCGGCCGTCCGACGCGATAGCGCTGGCACTGCGCACGGGAACGCCGATCTACGGCAGTGACGGTGTGCTCGACGACGCGGGGATCGCGATTCCGGACGAGCAGGAGGACGAGGTGGAGAAGTTCCGCGAGTTCCTCGACCAGATCTCCCCGGAGGACTTCGGGACGGGCAACCAGGGCAACCAGTAGGCCGTCCGGCGGGCCGTCAGGTCGCCGACGGAGAGCGCCCTGGGAGCATTCGAGTAGCCTTTCCCCGGAGTGGGGCACGAGAAACCACTCTCAGGGTGATTATCACTCGGCGTGCCGAGTGTGGCGATCGTTGACGCACCCCGAGTGACTGCCTACCTTCGTGTGGGCAGGTCAAGGACGGAGGGTCGGCGTGATGAGCAGCGGCGACGGTACGGCAGGGGGATTCCTGGGGCGTGCCCCCGGGGAGAAGGGCCCGTATCCGCTTCACGGCAGTGTGGGCGACTTCGGTACGGACGAGGGCGCCGCCGCGGACGTGGGCTCGGACGCCATCGGTTACCGCGGTCCCACGGCCTGTGCGGCGGCCGGCATCACGTACCGCCAGTTGGACTACTGGGCGCGCACCGGTCTCGTCGAGCCGAGCGTGCGGCCCGCGTACGGCTCCGGGACGCAGCGGCTCTACAGCTTCCGTGACGTCGTCGTCCTCAAGATCGTCAAGCGTTTCCTGGACACCGGGGTGGCGCTGCAGAACATCCGGGCGGCGGTGCAGCACCTGCGGGCCCGTGGCTTTCGCGATCTGGAGCGGATGACGCTCATGAGCGACGGCGCGACGGTCTACGAGTGCTCCTCGCCGGACGAGGTCGTGGACCTGCTCCAGGGCGGCCAGGGCGTCTTCGGTATCGCCGTCGGAGTGGTGTGGCGGGACGTCGAGGCGGCGCTGTCACAGCTCCACGGCGAGCGCGTGGACACCGGCGAGACGCTGATCGGGCACAACCCGGCCGACGAGCTGGCGCGCCGGCGCCGGGACAGGGCCGTCTGACCCCGGTCACCCGGGGAACGGAATCCCCCGTACGGGGGAACGGAACGGCCCGTACGCGCGTGCGGGCCGATTGTCAGTGGCGTAGGGCAGCATCGGAACCGTGAGAGCCGCGCCCACGATCCTGCATCTCGACATGGATGCCTTCTTCGCCGCCGCGGAGCAGGCGTCGAAGCCGAGTCTGCGCGGAAAGCCCGTGGTGGTGGGCGGGCTCGGGCCGCGCGGGGTGGTCGCCACCGCCTCGTACGAGGCGCGGCGTTTCGGGGTGCACTCGGCGATGCCGATGGCGCAGGCGCGCAGGCTCGCGCCGAACGCGGCGTATCTGGTGCCGCGCTTCGCGTTCTACCGGGCGATCAGCGGACAGGTCATGGAGCTCCTCGGGCGGCTGTCACCGCTGGTGGAGCCGCTGAGTCTCGACGAGGCGTTCGTGGACCTGGAGGCCGGCGGTGTGGCCGACGACAGCGAGAGCGCGCGGGCGGCGGGGGAGCGGCTGCGGCGCGACATCCTGACCACGACCGGTCTGACCGGCTCGGTGGGACTGGCCGGCTCCAAGATGCTCGCGAAGATCGCCTCGGAGGAGGCCAAGCCGGACGGACTCGTGCTGATCGAGCCGGGCACCGAGCGGGAGCTGCTCGGGCCGCGGTCGGTGCGGATCATCCCCGGCATCGGCCCGGCGACCGGTGAGCATCTGCGGCGGGCCGGGATCACCACGGTGGCCGAGGTGGTGGAGGCCGGCGAGGACGAGCTCGTACGGCTCCTGGGGCGGGCGCACGGCGGCTCGCTGTACCGGATGGCCCTCGGGCACGACGACCGCCCCGTGGTGGCCGAGCGGGACGCGAAGTCGGTCTCGGTGGAGGACACCTTCGACGTGGACCTGCACGACCGGCTGCGGATCCGGCTCGAGGTGGAGCGGCTCGCCGAGCGGTGTGTGGCGCGGTTGCGGGGCTCGGGGCACTCGGGGCGGACGATCGTCCTGAAGGTGCGGCGCTACGACTTCTCGACGCTGACCCGGTCGGAGACGCTGCGGGGGCCGACGGACGACCCGGTGGTGGTCAAGGAGGCGGCGGCGCGGCTGCTCGACCTGGTGGACACGACGGGCGGGGTGCGGCTGCTCGGGGTCGGGGTGAGCGGCCTCGCCGACTACACGCAGGAGGACCTGTTCGCGCAGGCGGAGGCGGAACAGGCACGGACGGAGGCGGAGCGGACGGAGGCGGAGCGCGTGGCCCGGGAGCCGGGGGAGACGGCGGTGCCCGAGGCGGCTGCCGCCACCGTGCCGGCCGCGCCGGCGACGGCCACCGAGACCGCGGAGCGGCGCTGGGCGGCCGGGCACGACGTGCGGCACGCCGTCTACGGGCCGGGCTGGGTGCAGGGCAGCGGGGTCGGGCGGGTCACCGTCCGGTTCGAGGAGCCGGGCTCGGCGCCCGGCCGCGTCCGGACGTTCCCGGTCGACGATCCGGACCTGGAGCCCTCCGATCCGCTGCCGCTGGTCCCGGGAGGGGCGACGGGAGCGGTGGCCTGAGCCGCGCGGCCCGGGTGGGCCGGGGTGCTCAGGCGGCCGTCAGGACTCCTCCTGGCCCGCCAGACGGCCGAAGTCGCGGTCCGGGATGTCCTGGGGGACGGCGGGCAGCGCGAGGCTGTAGTGGCGGTAGAGCTGGAGTTCCTGTTCCGGGGACAGGTGGCGGCCGACACCGAAGTCGGGGGCGTCCTTGATCAGGGAGCGCTCGTACGGGATGTGGAGGGCGTCGCCCACCATTTCGCTCGGCTCCAGGGGGACGAAGGCGTCGCGGCTGAAAAGGCCAGTGCGGACGGCGGCCCATTCGGGGACTCCGGTGGCGTCGTCCAGATACACCTCGTCCACCGTGCCGATCTTGTTCCCGTTCCGGTCGTAGGCCTTGCGGCCGATCAGGCTGCGCGGATCGATATCGGTCTGCACGGTCCCTCCAACAGGTCGCAACGGCTCTACACCCCTACGAAAGTGCACATCTGGGATGTCGGCCACTTGAGCGACGGAGAGAAGGAACGGCGCTGGTAGGCTGGCTGTGGCTGTCGACCCCGCGCGGGAGAGTCCTCCGGAGAAACCTTTCGGAGGCGCCGAAGGAGCAAATCCTCCCCGGAATCTCTCAGGCCCCTGTACCGCGCGGACGAGGTCACTCTGGAAAGCAGGGCGGGCGTCGACGGCATCCGCTCTCACCGACGGTGAAAGCCGGTCCTCCGCGAGGCGGGCCGGTGAAGCTCTCAGGTTTGGATGACAGAGGGGGAGGCCGTCCGGGCACCCGCGCCGTGGTGCCCCTCGCAGGTCGTGACGACCAGGAGGCCCCCGCACATGACCGCCAACCGCACTCCGCTCTCCGAGCTCGAGCAGGGCATCCCCTTCGAGCAGCGGCACATCGGACCCGACGCCGAGGCGCGGGCCAAGATGCTCGCCCAGGTCGGTTACGGCTCCCTGGACGAGCTGACCGCCGCGGCCGTACCGGACGTCATCAAGAACGCCGAGGCCCTGAGCCTGCCGGCCGCCCGCACCGAGGCCGAGGTCCTGGCCGAACTGCGCGCCCTCGCCGACCGCAACCAGGTCCTGGCGCCGATGATCGGCCTCGGCTACTACGGCACCTTCACCCCGCCGGTGATCCTCCGCAACGTGATGGAGAACCCGGCCTGGTACACCGCCTACACGCCGTACCAGCCGGAGATCTCGCAGGGCCGTCTGGAGGCGCTGCTCAACTTCCAGACCGTCGTCGCCGACCTGACCGGCCTGCCCACCTCCGGCGCCTCCCTCCTCGACGAGGGCACCGCCGCCGCCGAGGCCATGGCGCTGTCCCGCCGGGTCGGCAAGGTCAAGAACGGTGTCTTCCTCGTCGACGCCGACGCCCTGCCGCAGACCATCGCCGTCATCGAGACCCGCGCCGAGCCGACCGGCGTCGAGGTCGTCGTCGCCGACCTGTCCGCCGGCATCCCGGCCGAGGTCGCCGAGCGCGGCGTCTTCGGCGTGCTCCTCCAGTACCCGGGCGCCTCCGGTGCGATCCGCGACATCAAGCCGGTGATCGACCAGGCCCACGAGCTCGGCGCGATCGTCACCGTCGCCGCCGACCTGCTCGCGCTCACCCTGCTGGCCTCGCCCGGCTCGCTCGGCGCCGACATCGCCGTCGGCACCACCCAGCGCTTCGGCGTCCCGATGGGCTTCGGCGGCCCGCACGCCGGCTACATGGCCGTCCAGGACAAGCACGCCCGCTCCCTGCCCGGCCGTCTCGTCGGCGTCTCCGTCGACGCCGACGGCAACAGGGCCTACCGCCTGGCCCTGCAGACCCGCGAGCAGCACATCCGCCGCGAGAAGGCCACCAGCAACATCTGTACGGCGCAGGTGCTCCTCGCCGTCATGGCCGGCATGTACGCCGTCTACCACGGCCCGGACGGCCTGAAGCAGATCGCGCGGCGCACCCACCGCTACGCCGCGATCCTCGCCGCCGGTCTGCGCGCCGGAGGCGTCGAGCTCACCCAGGGCGCCTTCTTCGACACCCTCACCGCCCGCGTCCCGGGCCGCGCCGACGCCGTCGTCGCCGCCGCCCGCGAGGCCGGCGTCAACCTCTACCGGGTCGACGCCGACCACGTCTCGATGTCCTGCGACGAGACGACGACCCGCGCCCACCTGGCCGCCGTCTGGACCGCGTTCGGCGTCACCGCCGACGTCGAGGCCCTGGACGCCGACACCGAGGACGCGCTGCCCGCCGACGCGCTGCGCACCGACGCGTACCTGACCCACCCGGTCTTCCACGCGCACCGCTCCGAGACCTCGATGCTGCGCTACCTGCGCAAGCTGGCCGACCGCGACTACGCGCTCGACCGCGGCATGATCCCGCTCGGCTCCTGCACCATGAAGCTGAACGCGACCACCGAGATGGAGTCGGTGACCTGGCCCGAGTTCGGCCAGATGCACCCGTTCGCCCCGGTCGAGCAGGCGCAGGGCTACCTCACGCTCATCACCGAGCTGGAGGAGCGCCTCGCCGAGGTCACCGGCTACGACAAGGTCTCGATCCAGCCGAACGCCGGCTCGCAGGGCGAGCTCGCCGGTCTGCTCGCGGTCCGCGCGTACCACCGCGCCAACGGTGACGACCAGCGCACCGTCTGCCTCATCCCGTCCTCCGCGCACGGCACCAACGCCGCCTCCGCGGTGATGGCCGGCATGAAGGTCGTCGTCGTCAAGACGGCCGACGACGGCGAGGTCGACGTCGAGGACCTGCGCGCCAAGATCGAGCAGTACCGCGACGAGCTGTCCGTGCTGATGATCACCTACCCGTCCACGCACGGTGTGTTCGAGGAGCACGTCTCCGAGATCTGCGGCCTGGTGCACGAGGCCGGCGGCCAGGTGTACGTCGACGGCGCCAACCTCAACGCCCTGGTCGGCCTCGCCAAGCCGGGCCACTTCGGCGGCGACGTCTCGCACCTGAACCTGCACAAGACCTTCTGCATCCCGCACGGCGGCGGCGGCCCCGGCGTCGGCCCGGTCGCGGTGCGCGCGCACCTCGCCCCCTACCTGCCGAACCACCCGCTCCAGCCCACCGCGGGCCCGGAGACCGGCGTCGGCCCGATCTCGGCCGCCCCCTGGGGCTCCGCCGGCATTCTGCCGATCTCCTGGTCGTACGTGCGCCTGATGGGCGGCGAGGGCCTCAAGCGTGCCACCCAGGTCGCCGTCCTCGCGGCGAACTACATCGCCAAGCGCCTGGAGCCGCACTACCCGGTGCTCTACACGGGCCCGGCCGGCCTGGTCGCCCACGAGTGCATCGTCGACCTGCGCCCGCTGTCCAAGGCCACCGGCGTCAGCGTCGACGACATCGCCAAGCGGCTGATCGACTACGGCTTCCACGCGCCGACGATGTCGTTCCCGGTGGCCGGCACGCTGATGATCGAGCCCACCGAGTCCGAGGACCTGACCGAGCTCGACCGCTTCTGCGACACGATGATCGCGATCCGGGCGGAGATCGAGAAGGTCGGCTCCGGGGAGTGGCCGGCCGAGGACAACCCGCTGCGCAACGCCCCGCACACCGCGGCCGCGCTGGGCGGCGAGTGGAACCACCCGTACACCCGCGAGGAGGCGGTCTTCCCGGCCGGCGTCTCGACCGCCGACAAGTACTGGCCGCCGGTCCGCCGCATCGACGGGGCCTTCGGCGACCGCAACCTGGTCTGCTCCTGCCCGCCGCTGGACGAGTACGACAACTGACCGTCGGCGACGGAACATGAGTCGAGGGCCGGTCCGGAGGATCTCTCCGGGCCGGCCCTCGGTCTTTCCCGATGGTTCGGTGGTTCCGTGGTCCCGTCAGGCCGCCGTCGTCACCCGGCCCGCCGTCAGCGGGCGGTGCGGGGCGATGATCCGCCCGTCCGGCAGCAGCTCACCGGTGTCCTCGAAGATCAGGACCCCGTTGCACAGCAGGCTCCACCCCTGCTCCGGGTGGTGCGCCACGCGGCGGGCGGCCTCCCGGTCGGCGGAGTCGGCGGTGGGACAGGCAGGCTGGTGCTGGCACATGGGTGGATTCTTTCGCTGCGTCGTAGTGGATGTCCTGCGGCTCTTCGTAGGCATGGCCGCCCCCGTAGGTCGGTTCGGTTCCGGTCCCAGTCTTGCCCCAAGGACGGCGTTCCGCAGGGATTTCGCGGCAGCTCGTCCTCTCCGGGGAAGACGCATCACCCGCAGGGGCGGTTCAGGTCAACCACCCCCTCTCTTCGGGGGGTTCGGGGTGGTCCCAGTGGGCTAGTCCGAACGGGAGCCTCCTCGGACAGCAGTGCGCCCCGGGACCGGTGGGTCCCGGGGCGCCGGCGCGCGTGGGATGGATCAGGCGGGCGCCGCGGACCCCAGCAGGGGCGGCGGCGCGAGACGCACTCCGATGACGGGCAGGAGATCGGCCGCCCGGTAGGGGCGGTTGGCGGCGATGCCGGGCGGTGCGGGGGCGAGCGGCACCAGGAGGTCGTCCGGGCCCGGCTCGGTGGTTGCGCCGTCCGCCTCGGTGTCGGTGTGCAGCCACAGCGTCAGCATGTACAGCCGCGGCACCGACAGCAGCCGGGGCTGGTACGGGGTGACGAGGGCCTCGGCCTGGATCAGGGCCCGCTCGGTGGCCGTGACGTAGGGCCCCTCGAAGAAGTGGGAGAAGGACCAGCCGTCCGGGGTGAGCATGGTGTCGGCGGCGGCGATCGCCCGGTCCCCGCTCCTGATCAGGAAGCGCCAGCCGGCCAGCACGGTCCGGGGTGGCTGCTGCCCCGTCGCACCGGCGGCTCCGGTGGCGCCGGGCTCGCCCAGCAGATGGACGGGCAGGGGCAGTTCGGGGCTCAGCGGTCCCTGCGCGGCCCGCAGGGCCGGGGTTCGGGGCTCGCGGACCGCCGAGGGCGATCCGAGAGCCGCGAGGACACTGCGGAGGGCCGGCGCGGGGGCCGGGGAGGGTCGGAGCATAGTGGGTCGCCTCTCACTCAGGAGACACGGTGAAGCGTGGGCAGGTTACGACGGCGCTGTCAGCGACGGGGTCAGAGAGGGGGGCCATGGGTCCCATGGCCGGGCGCCAACACTCTGCCTCGTGCGCGGAGTTTATACGACACGTGTTCACACAGTGTTTCCGCTAGAGGGCGCCGATATTCCTGACAAGGCGTCATTCGGTCGTATTCCCAGGGTGATTCGGTGGAATGCCTGCGTCCGGCGGAGCGCTCGCCTGCACTTTCCCCGCCGGGCCGGTCGGCCGAATCCCGACCCCGTCTCTCGCGACAATATGACCGTGGTATATGTCCATTGCCATATGCCCTGAGGGACTGCCTCCGGAGAACCCGCTCCAGATTATCCGCCAACCCGTACGTCCCGCAGGCGTTATGGATCAGCGCGTCGGGGCATCATCGTCCGTGACGCTCGCGGCCGTCGTGGCGGCTGCCCACTCGGGAGGGACGCTTCGATGGGGGAGAAGGTCGTGGCCGACGGGTTCGGCCCGTCCGACCGTCAGCGCTACCGCACCAAGCTCCAGCAATGCCTCGCCGCCCTCGCGCGGCTGCTCGCGGAGAAGCGGTTCGACCGGCCCCGCAATCTCATGGGCCTGGAGATCGAGCTCAATCTCGCGGGCGAGGACGGCCGGCCGCGGATGCTGAACGCGTCGGTCCTGGACCGGATCGCCAGCCCCGATTTCCAGACCGAACTCGGAATGTTCAATCTGGAAGTGAACATCGCCCCGCACCGGCTCGACGGCCACGTATTCGACCGGCTCGCCGAGGAACTGCGCACCGGACTCGGATATGCCGACCGCAAGGCCGCGGAAGTCGGCGCCGGAGTCGTGATGATCGGAATACTGCCGACCCTCACGCAGGACGACGCCGTCCTCGACAACCTCTCCGCCGCCGACCGCTACACGCTCCTCAACGACCAGATCCTCGCCGTCCGCGGCGAGGACTTCACGCTCGACATCCACGGCGTCGAGCGGCTGCGCTGCACCACGGCCTCGATCGTGCCCGAGGCCGCCTGTACGTCGGTCCAACTGCACCTCCAGGTGACCCCGCCCCGCTTCGCGGCGGTGTGGAACGCGGCGCAGGCGATCGCCGGCGTCCAGATAGCCGTCGGCGCCAACGCGCCCTTCCTCTTCGGCCGGGAGCTGTGGCGCGAGTCCCGGCCGCCGCTCTTCCTCCAGGCCACCGACACCCGGCCGCCCGAGCTCCAGGCCCAGGGGGTGCGCCCGCGCACCTGGTTCGGCGAGCGCTGGGTGGACTCGGTGTACGACCTGTTCGAGGAGAACCTGCGCTACTTCCCGGCCCTCCTGCCGATCTGCGAGGACGAGGACCCGCTGCGGGTCCTGGACGAGGGCGGGGTGCCCAAGCTGCACGAACTGGTCCTGCACAACGGCACCGTCTACCGCTGGAACCGTCCGGTGTACGGCTGGGTCGACGGCGTCCCGCACCTGAGGGTGGAGAACCGGGTGCTGCCGGCCGGGCCGACGGTCACCGACGTCATCGCCAACGCCGTCTTCTACTACGGGCTCGTGCGGGCGCTCGCCGAGGAGTCCCGGCCGATCTGGAAGCGGATGGCCTTCGAGGACGCCGACCACAACTTCGAGACCGCGTGCCGCCACGGCATCGAGGCGGAGCTGCGCTGGCCCCGGCCGGGCCGCTCCGGAGGGGTCGGGACGGTACCGGCGGTCAAGCTCGTCCTGGACGAACTGCTCCCGCTGGCCGCGGCCGGCCTCGACGCCTGGCACGTCGAGCGCCACGACCGGGACTTCTACCTGGGCGTGATCGAGGAGCGCTGCCGGCGGCGCGTCAACGGCGCCTCCTGGCAGGCCGACACCTTCCACCGGGCCCTGGAGTCCGGGCTCGACCGCCCCGAGGCCCTCGCCGCCACCACACGCCGCTACCGCGAGCTGATGCACGCCGGCGAGCCGGTGCACACCTGGCCGGTGGGGGTGGACGGCACGGTCTAGGTAGGGTTCCCGTACCCGGTGGGCGATGGGGAATGGGAGACAGGTGTGGTGTCGGAGCAACGAGTGAGAGACGCTTCCCTGCCGCCCGACGGGCTGTCGCGCAGGACGTTGCGCTCCGAGACGCTGCTGGTGCTCGCGCTGTCGCTCGGCGCCAGTGCGGTCTCCTCGCTCATCAGCTTCATCGGCGCGCTGACCAGGCCGGGGGCGCTGAAGGAGCAGGCGGCCACGCTGAACGGCTCCTACGCGCCCGGGCGGCCCTGGCTGGACCTCGCCTGGCAGCTCTTCGGCATCGCCACCGCGCTGGTGCCGGTCGTCCTGGTCGCCCATCTGCTGCTGCGCGAGGGCGCGGCGGGGCGCGGGCTGCGGGCCATCGGCTTCGACCGCACCCGGCCGTGGCCGGACCTCGGGCGCGGGGCGCTCGTGGCGGCCGGGATCGGCAGTGCGGGCCTGGCCTTCTATCTGGCGGCGCGGGCGAGCGGCTTCAACCTCACGGTGGTGCCCGAGTCGCTGCCGGAGGTGTGGTGGAAGTACCCGGTCCTGATCCTCTCGGCGATCCAGAACTCCGTCGTGGAGGAGGTGATCGTCGTCGGCTATCTGCTGCGCCGGCTCGACGGCCTGGGCTGGTCCCCGACGGCCTCGCTGGCGGCGAGTTCGGTGCTGCGCGGCTCGTACCACCTCTATCAGGGCGTCGGCGGCTTCGTCGGCAACCTGGTCATGGGCGTGGTGTTCGTGTGGCTGTACCGCCGGTGGGGCCGGGTGGGCCCGCTGGTGGTCGCCCACGCGCTGCTCGACATCGTGGCCTTCGTCGGATACGGGCTGCTGGCCGGGAAGGTGGGCTGGCTGCCCACCCCGTGAGCGCAGGACCACCGAAGGGGCGTACGGCCGTTGCCGTACGCCCCTTCGTCGTGTCGCGGGCCGGGTGGCCGTGTCGTCAGGCGAGCAGCTCGCCGTCGATGACGGTGACGGCGTGGCCGTTGAGGAGGGTGCGCTCGCCCCGCAGGCGGGTGCGGACGAGGCCGGTGCGGGCGCCGCCCTGGAAGCCGGTCAGATCGTCCCGGCCGAAGCGGGCGGACCAGTAGGGGGCGAGCGCGGTGTGGGCGCTGCCGGTGACCGGGTCCTCGTCGATGCCGACGGCGGGGAAGAAGCCGCGCGACACGAACTGGTAGTCGCCCTCGGGGCGGTCCGCGCGGGCGGTCGCGATGACGCCCCGCTCGGAGTGCAGCTTCAGGGCCGCGAAGTCGGGGCTGAGGGTGCGCACGGTGGTCTCGTCCTCGAGCTCGACGACCAGGTCGCCGATGTGGGCGGCGGTGTCGTGCACGGCGACGGGTTCGGCGCCCAGGGCCTTCGCCAGGCCGTCGGGGACCGGGACCGGGGTCAGCGAGGAGGTCGGGAAGTCCAGGGTGATCGTGCCGTCCGGCTCGGCCGTGGCGAGCAGGACGCCGCAGCGGGCGGCGAAGCGGACGGTGCCGGCCGCGAGGCCCTCGCCGCGCAGGACGTGGGCGGTGGCCAGGGTGGCGTGGCCGCACATGTCGACCTCGGTGGTCGGGGTGAACCAGCGCAGCGCCCAGTCCGCCTCGCCGCCCGGCGGCAGGGGGTGGGCGAAGGCGGTCTCCGAGAGGTTGACCTCGGCGGCCACCTTCCGGAGCCAGGCGTCCTCCGGGAAGGAGTCGAGGAGCAGGACTCCGGCGGGGTTGCCGGAGAAGGGCCGGTCGGTGAAGGCGTCGACGATTCGAATCCGCATGAGCCGGAACGTACCGGAAGCGGAAAACCGCAGGCCAAGGCCAATTCGGGAGTACTGGCCCGGTCGGGTGCCGGCCGGCTGGCGTGGGGGTTCTTGCCGAACGAAGTGTTCCGATATATCGTTGAAGCATCGCGACAGTTCAACGATGAATCCCGATGGAAGGAGCGTTGCGATGCGTACCCATGGACACGGACACGAGCACCGGCACGGACCCGGGCGTGGCTTCGGCGGACCCGGCCCTCGCGGGGACTTCGAGGGGCGGCGCGCCGCCTTCGGCCCGTTCGGGCCGGGGCCTTTCGGCGGCGGACCCTGGGGCGGCGGCTTCGGCGGCCGGGGCGGGCGCGGCGGTGGCCGCGGCCGGGCACGGCGCGGCGATGTGCGCGCCTCGATCCTGGCCCTGCTGAAGGACCGCCCGATGCACGGCTACGAGATGATCCAGGAGATCGGCGAGCGCAGCGGCGGGGCCTGGAAGCCCAGCCCCGGCTCGGTCTACCCCACCCTCCAGATGCTGGAGGACGAGGGGCTGATCGCCAGCGAGAGCGACGGCGGCAAGAAGCTGTTCACGCTCACCGACGCCGGGCGCGCGGAGGCCGAGGCGGGGCCGGAGGCCCCGTGGGAGGAGGCCGGGCGCGGCGTCGACTGGGACGCCCTCAACGAGGTCCGGCAGGCCGGCTTCGGCCTGATGGAGGCGTTCGGCCAGGTCTGGAAGACCGGCAGCCCCGAGCAGCGCCAGAAGGCGGTCGAGGTCATCACCGAGGCCCGCAAGAAGCTGTATCTGATCCTGGCCGACGAGCACTGAGCCGCTCCGGCCGGTGCGAACAAGGCCGAGGGGCCCCGCGGCGAACCGCCGCGGGGCCCCTCGCCGTACCGGGGCGGGACCCTTCGCCGTACCGGGCGGGACCCATCGTCGTGCCGGGCGGGACCTCAGGAGACCAGGCCGGCGAGCTTGCGCAGCGACTCCGTCAGGGCCGCCGTCGCCGAGTCCTTGAGTCTGCCCGCCATCAGGGAGACGGCCGCACCCGTGAACTCCCCGTCGATCCGGACCGTGGTGGCCGCACCGTCGCCGGCGAGCGAGTAGCGCGTGCCCACGACGACACCCATCGGGCCCTTGCCCCGGATCGCGAACACCCGGGCCGGCTCCAGCTCCTCCACCGTCCAGATCACCTCGGCGGGGAAGCCCATGAGCTTCATGTTCTCCGCGAAGGTGGCGCCGGTCTCCAGGACGGCCGGGCCGCCGTCCGGGAAGTTCGTGTGGGTGGCGTTCCACTCCCCGTACGAGCCGAAGTCGGTGAGCCGCGCCCACACCTTCTCGGCCGGTGCCTCGATCCGTGCCTCCGCGCTGACTTCGGCCATGGGGCCACCCCTTCACGCGTACCCGTCGGGACTTCGGTGTCGCGGAACGTAGCCGGAGCGGCCCGAACATTCAATACTGATGAACCGTCAGTTCGGCGGTCTCCCCGTCGATCCACCAGATCTGCGCGGAATCGAACCAGTCGGAGGCGCGCGGTCCGCCGCTCTCGTCGTGACAGTGGAACGCGGCCCAGAAGAGATCGGCCGGCAGCGCCTCCCGCGGTGCGTACACCCGGTAGACGTACTGCCGCCCGTCGAGCGCGAGCAGGGCCACCATCCAGAACATGCCTGAAGGACGACAAGGGGCGGGCCTGTGGTTGCGAACCGGGCGCAAAGCAAGGCGGCGCGCGCCCCGGGAGGCGATGCCGCGCGATCTCCTCCGCAAGGAGGAGGAACCGCCCGCCCGTACCCGACTCCGGTGGGATGCGGACATGCTCCTCGCCGGGGATGTTCCCGGACGTCCCGGCTGATGAGGTGGAAGGGTGCAGCCTCCCGTCCCTCCGGCCCCCGCCCCGCGCGGTTCGGGCCCCCGCCCCGCCCCCGTCCACGCCCGCGCCTCGGCGCCCGCCCACGCCCTCGTGCCCCGGGCGCTCCGGACCCTGCCCGCGGCGCGGCGAGCCGGACTCGAGCGGCGGGCGGAGCCGGAGGACGGCCTGACGCCGGAGCTCCTCGCGACGGTGACCGGCGCCCGGCGCCGGGCCCTGCGCGACGGCGACCGGCAGATCGACACCGCGCACCTCCTGCACTCCCTCGTCGAGGCCGACCCCGAGGCCGCCGCCGCGTTCGACGGCGACCACCGGCTGGCCCGGGTCCTCGGCTATCTCGTCCAGCGCTCCATCGGCTACGGGCTGCGCTGGCAGCGCTCCGTCGAGGACACCGGCTCGGCCCTGCCCGTGGTGCGGGGCGCGAGCGGGAACGGCGCCGACGGCTGGTCGCCCGCGGCCGCCGCCGCCCTCGCGGGGGCCTTCGAACGGGCCGCGCGGCGCGGCGACCGGCGGGCCCGCGGCCTCGATCTGCTCGCGGCCCTCACCGCCGATCCGGACAGCCGGGCCGCCGAGGTGCTGCGCCGGGCCGGGGTCGACCGGGCCGCCCTCGCCGCCCGGATCGGGGAGCCGTCTCAACAGGTGTAACGGGGGTTACGCACCTGACCGGGTCCTGCCATGATGGCCCGATGCACGCGTCTCAGGGGAGAAGCGCCGGCCTGGGACTCGCCCTGGCCTCGGCCTTCGCATTCGGTGGTTCAGGTGTCGCGGCCAAGCCGCTCATCGAGGCGGGCCTCGACCCGCTGCACGTGGTGTGGCTCAGGGTGGCCGGCGCCGCGCTCGTCATGCTGCCCTTGGCCTGGCGCCACCGCGATCTGGTGCGCCGCAAGCCCGCCCTGCTCGCCGGCTTCGGACTGCTCGCCGTCGCGGGCGTCCAAGCCTGCTACTTCGCCTCCATCTCCCGGATCCCGGTCGGCGTCGCCCTGCTCATCGAGTACCTCGCCCCCGCCCTCGTCCTCGGCTGGGTCCGCTTCGTCCAGCGCCGGCCGGTGACCCGCGCCGCCGCCCTCGGCGTCGTCCTCGCCGTCGGCGGACTCGCCTGCGTCGTCCAGGTCTGGTCCGGCCTCAGCTTCGACCTGCTCGGACTGCTCCTCGCGCTCGGCGCCGCCTGCTGCCAGGTCGGCTACTTCGTCCTGTCCGACCAGGGCAGCGCCGACGCGGAACCCGCCGACCCGCTCGGCGTCATCGCGTACGGCCTGCTCGTCGGCGCCCTCGTCCTCACGGTCGTCGCCCGCCCGTGGGGCATGGACTGGTCCGTCCTCACCGGCGACGCCCACCTCGACGGCACCGCCGCTCCGGCCTGGCTGCTGCTCGCCTGGGTCGTCCTGATCGCCACGGTCCTCGCCTACGTCACCGGAGTCGTCTCGGTGCGCCGGCTCTCCCCGCAGGTCGCCGGGGTGGTGGCCTGCCTGGAGGCGGTCATCGCGACCGTGCTCGCGTGGGTGCTGCTCGGCGAGCACCTGGCCGCGCCGCAGATCATCGGCGGTGCGGTGGTCCTCGCGGGCGCCTTCATCGCCCAGTCCTCGACGCCGAAGACGACGGGGGAGGAGCCGGTCGCCGGGTCGGCGGCGGACGGCGGTCCGGCGCATGAGGGTCCGGCGGACGGGGCCGGAGCCGCGGACGGGGCCGGGGGCGGGGGCGGCTTCGCGTCCGCGAGCGGCGACGCGGCACCGGTGGCGGAAGAGGCCGGGTTGTCCGGCCGACGGACCACCTCGTAAGGTGGCGATCATGCACTCGACCGTTCTGCCGCCTCCCGCCGCCTAGCGCGGGCGGCACCTTCCGCTGACGAAGACCGGACTCGGGCGGGCCGACACGGCCCCCGAGTGGTTCGTCGCTGCCCGCCCGCGGAGCGAAGCGACCACCCATCCCGTCTTCACGCGGAGAACACACGTGTCGAACACCCATGGTTCCGCCCTGTCCACCGGGCGGAGCCTCACCTACCTGATCGTCGCCGGACTCGCCTGGGGCACGGCCGGCGCCGCCGCCTCCCTGGTCTTCCGGGCCAGCGACATGGGCCCGCTCGCCCTCTCCTTCTGGCGCTGCGCCGGCGGGCTCGTCCTGCTGCTGGGCGTGCTCGCGCTGCGCCGGGAGCCGCGGGCCGCCACGCGCCTCGGGGACGCGGAACCGCGCCGGCGGAGGCTCGTCCGCATTCTCGGCACGGGGATCGGCCTGACCGTCTTCCAGAGCGCCTACTTCGCCGCGGTCGAGGCCACGGGCCTCGCCGTCGGCACCGTCGTCACCCTCGGCGCCGGGCCCGTGCTCATCGCGGTCGGCGCCCGGCTCCTCATGGGCGAGCGGATCGGGGCCGGCGGAGCCGCCGCCGTCGCCGGGGCGCTCGCCGGGCTCGGCGTCCTCGTCCTCGGCGGCAAAGGCGCCGACGTCCGGCCGCTCGGCGTCCTCCTCGCCGTCGTGTCCGCCGCCGGTTACGCCGCGATCACCCTGCTCACCCGCCGGCTCGGCCGCGACGGCGGCGGCGCGGACGCGCTGTCGACCACCACGTGGTCCTTCGCCGTCGGAGCGGTCGGACTGCTGCCCATGGCCGCGGCCGAAGGGCTCCTGCCGCACACCGACGCCCCGGTGCGGCTGCTCGCCCTGCTCGTCTACGTGGCCGCCGTGCCGACCGCCCTCGCCTACGCCCTGTACTTCGCCGGAGCGGCCGTCGTCCGCGCCGCGACCGTGTCGGTGATCATGCTCCTCGAACCGGTGAGCGCGGCGGTCGTCGCGGTCGCCCTCCTCGGTGAACACCTCACCCCGGCCACCCTCGCCGGCACCCTGCTCCTGCTCGTCGCCGTCACCGGCCTGGCCTTCGCGGAGGCCCGCACGGCGGCGGAACGCAGGCGGGAGGGGCAGGCGGTGGCGAGGATCCCGGTGCGGGCGGAATAGAGCGGCGCCGGGCCGTCGCTGTCCTTGACCGACGGAGCGTCGACTCCCCGAAGGAGCGCCTTTCATGGAACGGACGACGGCACCGGCTCCCCTCCCGCGCGGCACGAGGGTGCTGACCATCGGGCTGCACCCCCGGGCCCTCGACTACAGCCGGATGCCCGAGGGCCTGGACGAGGCGGCGATGGCCGCCCGGATCGAGGCGGGCCACGCCTTGGTGCGGGAGGCGGGCTTCGACGCCGTCTCCTGTCTGATCGACGGGGACCCGGACGGAGCCGAGCGTGCCGTCCGCGCGCACCTGCGGGACCGGGAGTTCGGGCTCGCGATGATCGGCGGCGGGGTGCGGATGCTGCCCGAGCACACCCTGCTGTTCGAGCGGATCGTCGACGTCCTCGGCGAGGCGGAGCCCAGGATCCGGCTCTGCTTCAACACGTCGCCCGAGGGCGTCGTCGACGCGCTGAAGCGCTGGGTCAGCGGCTGAGGCCGGCCGGCCCGGCGGTGCGGCGGCGGGTCTGGTGGGAACGGGCCGCCGCGTCGCCGGGGCCGTCGCGGTCGGCGAGGTGGGCGGACACGCGGTCCTGGACGTCCTGCGGCTTGTTGCCCGCGTACTTGAACTTCGCCCGCACGTCGGTCACCTCCAGGCGCAGCACCCGGATGCCGGGCAGCATCCGGCCGAAGGGCGCCTCGCCCACGCGGACGGGGGCGGTGCCGCCCTCCGGCTGGAAGTGGGCGACCTGCCGGTCGAGCAGGGCCGCCTTCTCCTCGGGGTCGTCGACCACGTGCGCGGTGCAGCGCAGTTGGACGGCCGCGTAGTACGAGGTGGGGGTGCCGTGCTCGGAGGGCGCTCCGGCCGGGGCCGTCCAGTGGCCCGGTACGAACACGTAGTCGTCGACCACGCTCAGCAGCACGGTCGGGTTGCGTTCCAGGTCCCGCCAGAGCGGGTTGGGGCGCGCCAGGTGGGCGATCGCCTGACCGTACGGGCCGCGCTCGGGCTCGTACCGGAAGTGCGTCGGCTGCACCCACGGCGGCTCGCCGGGGCCGCCGTTGACCGCGAGCTGCCCGAAGTCGTGGGCGGCCAGCCAGGTCCGCCACTCGCGCTCGTCGTGGGGCGCGTCCCAGGGGTGGATCAGCACGGCGGGGTCCTCAGAGGGCGGCGAGGTAGTCGGGCAGGGCGATCGCCGGGTCGAGGTCGGCGGCCGGGATCGGCGTGCCGTAGCCCCGCTGGACCGGGATCACCCCCGACCAGTGGGGGAGTCCGGCGTCGGCCGGGTCGTCGTTGGGGCCGCCGGTGCGGACCTTGGCCGACACCTCGGTGAGGTCGAGGCGCAGTACGGCGGTCGCGGCGATCTCCTTGGCGTTGGCCGGGCGGGAGTCGGCGGAGCGGCCGGGCACGACGTGGTCGACGAGCGCGTCCAGCGCGGTGCGGAGCTCCTCGGGGTCGGTGACCTGGTGGGCGGTGCCGTGCACCACGACCGAGCGGTAGTTCAGGGAGTGGTGGAAGGCGGACCTGGCCAGCACCAGGCCGTCCACGTGGGTCACCGTGAGGCAGACCGGCAGGCCGGGCGCCGCCTCGCCGCGACCGGCCGCCCGCAGCGGCCGGGAGCCGGTCGAGCCGTGCACGTACAGGCGCTCGCCGACCCGGCCGAAGAGGGTGGGCAGGACGACGGGCGCGCCGTCGCGGACGAAGCCGAGGTGGCAGACGTAGGTCTCGTCGAGTATCGAGTGGACCAGCTCGCGGTCGTAGGAGGCGCGCTCGCGGGACCGGGTGGGGACGGTCCGCTCGGTCGGCTCGTAGGAGGGCCTCTCGGTTCCGCCACCGGTTTCCGTTCCGGTGCCGATTCCGGTTCCGGTGGCGGGGGCCGTCGCGTCCGTCATTGCATCTCCCATTGCACTAGTGCATACTTTGCTTTGTGCTAGGAGAGTATCGGATCGAAGGTCGTCGCGCATCGGAGATCGCCGCGAGCGTGGAGCGCGGGGTCGGCTCCGGGCAGCTCACGCCCGGCCAACTGCTGCCACCCATGCGGGAGTTGGCCACTTCCCTCGGCGTGAACCCCAATACGGTCGCGGCCGCCTACCGCACCCTGCGCGAACGCGGGGTGATCGAGACGGACGGCCGGCGCGGCAGCCGGGTGCGGCCGGCGCCCGCCACGACGGCACGCGGTTCCCTGCGGGTCGAGGCCCCCGAGGGCGTCCGGGACGTGAGCGGCGGCAGCCCGGACCCGGCCGTGCTGCCGCCGCTCGGCGCGGCCCTCGCCGAGGTCGCGCGCGAGTACGCCGAGCGGCCCCCGATGTACGGGGAGGCGCCTGTCGACGAGGAGTTCGCGCGGCTCGCGCGGGCCGCCTTCGACGAGGGCGGGGTCCCCGCCGGGCCGGTCGGCGTCGCCTCCGGCTCGCTCGACGCGGTCGAGCGGGTGCTCGCCGCCCACCTGAGGCCGGGCGACGCGGTCGCCGTGGAGGACCCCGGCTGGGGCAGCCTCCTCGACCTCGTACCGGCCCTCGGGCTGCGGCCCGTGCCGGTCGCCGTCGACGACGAAGGGCCCCTGCCCGGCGCCGTGGCCCGGGCGCTGAAGGCCGGGGCGCGCGCCGTGATCGTCACCGACCGGGCCCAGAACCCGACCGGTGCCTGCGTCACGGCCGGGCGCGCCGCCGAGCTCCGGGCGGTCCTCGACGACCACCCGGACGTCCTGCTCATCGAGGACGACCACGGGCACGGCATCGTCGCGCAGCCCCTGCATCCGCTCGCCGACGGGCGGGGCAGGTGGGTCTTCGTGCGCTCGGTGGCCAAGGCGTGGGGTCCCGACCTGCGGATCGCGGCCTTCACCGGGGACCCGGAGACCGTCGACCGGGTCCTCGGGCGGCAGCGGCTCGGTCCCGGCTGGGTCAGCCGGCTGCTCCAGCGGGCCGTGGTCCATCTCTGGGCCACGGGGGCCGTCGACCCGTCGGCCGTGGCCGCCTCCTACGGCGCGCGCCGCGACGGACTCGTCCGCGCGCTCGCCCGGCGCGGGGTCGAGGCGCACGGGCGCAGCGGGATGAACGTGTGGGTGCCGGTCGCCGACGAGACCGGCGCCGTGGCCCGCCTCCTGTCGGCGGGGTGGGCGGTGGCGCCCGGGGCCCGGTTCCGGATGGAGGCGGGCCCGGCGATCCGCGTGACCGTCTCGGGCCTGGCTCGCGCCGACATCGAACCGCTCGCCGACGCCGTCGCCCACGCGGCCGGCCCGGCCCCGGCCCGGAGCTACGGCTGAGGGGCGGGGCCCGGCCCGGCCGCTCGCGCGCCCCACGCCGGGCCGCCGCGGCGCACGGCTCGCACCGGGAGGCCGCCGAGCCGTACGGCTGCCACGACCGGCTGGCCTTCCCCCCCGCTCCCAGGCATCGAACCCCGCATCGCCCATGTCGCCGGCGACCACCGCACCCAGCTCGCCCTCGTCGCCGCCGGCCTGGGCGTCTGCGTCACCCCGCGCCTCGGCCGGCCGCCGACGATGGACGGGGTCGCCTTCGTCCCGTACGGCAGCCGGTGTGGCGGCACCTCTACCCCACCTGGCGCACCGGCGCCGGACGCCGGCCGTCCATCCGGGCGGTGGTCGACGCGCTGCGCGCGGCGGGATCCGCGGGGCAGGGCCGACCGGACGGAACCCCCTAGAGCGCGCCCCCTGGAGGAACTTTCTGGCGGAACCCCCGGAGGAACCCTCTAGAGCGAGGCCAGTTTGCGGAAGTCCCAGGACGCCACGGCGTCCGGGGTCAGGCGCAGCCAGGCGTGCCGCCCGTCGTGAGGCAGGGCGTCGAGGCCGAAGTTCTTGGCGGCGAAGAGCCGCTCGGGGGTCTCCAGTTCGGGGCAGGGCAGGCCGGTGCGCGGCGCCTCGCCGACGAACTCCACGGTGCCCGAGAGCTCCACCCCGCGCAGCTCCCCGTACTCCTCGCCGTCGTCCACCACGACGGCGATCCGGGGCCGGGCGCGCAGCTCGGCCCAACGGCGGCTGCGGGTCAGGGAGTAGAGCCACATCGAGGTGCCGTCCCAGACGAACCAGAGGGCGCTGACGTGCGGGCGTCCGTCGGCCGACACGGTCGCGACCCGGCAGGTGCGCTGTTCGGTGAGGAAGGTGTCGAGCTCCTCCGGGGTCATCATGATCCGGCGTCCACGGCGCTGTGCGACGGTCATCGTCCGCACCCTTCTGGATTTCTGATGGAGTGTCAGAAATCATGGGGGCTCCGCCGCCGCGGTGCAAGGCACCGAACATGGCGGGCGACAGCGAGGAGGCCACCGTGACGCGGTCGGAACGGCTCAGGGAACAGCTCGCCCCCGACGGCACCGTGCTGCTCACCGTCGAGTGCCAGGAGGGCGTCGTGGGCCCGGTCAGCGCCCTGCCCGAACTCGCGGCCGCCGCCCGCGCGTCGGGCGCCCTGCGCAATGTCGCCCGGCTGGCCGCCGCCGCCCACGCGGCCGGCGTGCAGGTCCTGCACGCCGTCGCCGAGCGCCGGCCCGACGGGCGCGGCGCCAACCGCAACGCGCGCCTCTTCCGCGCCGCCGCCCGCCTCCCCGTACAGCAGCACACCGGAAGCGCCGCCGTACGGATCGCCCCACCGATCGAGGTGGCCGAGCAGGACCTCGTCGTCCGGCGCCTGCACGGGCTCTCGCCGATCGCCGGCACCGACGTGGACGCCCTGCTGCGCAACCTCGGCTGCCGGACGCTGGTCGTCACCGGCGTGTCCGCCAACGTGGCGATCCCCAACGCCGTCTTCGACGCCGTCAACCTCGGCTACACCGCCGTCGTGCCCGGCGACGCCATCGCGGGGGTGCCGGCCGACTACACGCCCGCGATGATCCGCCACACCCTCGCCCTCGTCGCCACCGTCACGACCACGGACGAGGTCCTCGGCTGCTGGAAGGCACCCCGCGGGGTCAGCCGAGCCTGATCGCGTCCCCGATCACCTCGACCGGGACCGGCTCCAGGGGCTGGGTCGCCGGCCCCTTCTTCACGCTGCCGTCCGAGGCGTCGAAACGGCTCTGGTGGCAGGGACAGACGATCACCCCGTCGGCCACGCTGCCGACGTGACAGCCCTGGTGCGGGCAGCGCGACGAGTACGCCTTGAACTCGCCCGCCTTCGGCTGCGTGACGACCACCCCCCGGTCGGCGAGCACCTTGCCGCCGCCCACCGGGACCTCATCCGTGCGCGCGAGCGGCGCCTCCTGCCCCGTACCGCCGGACGCGTCCCCTCCGCCGGAGGTCTCCCCGCCGCCCGAGGCGTCCTTGCCGTCCTGCGCGGTCCCGCCGCAGCCCGCGAGGGCCGCCACCAGCCCCGCCCCGCCCGCCGCCGCGACGACCGCCCTGCGCCCCACACCACTCATACCGCACCCTTTCGGATCACCGGAGTCCGCCCGTACGCGCGCCATGGTGGCGGATGGAACGGCCCCGCGCCATGAAAACCGGAACGGCGCATCCGACAGAGCGACGAAAGGGGAAGGACGGAAGGGAGCGGAAGAGACCGGAAGAGACCGGCACAGCCCGGAAGAGAGCCGAGGGGACACCACCCCCGTACCCGAGAAGGAGCCCCAGCGGCCATGGCCCCACCCCAGTCCGGCGACACCGCCGGCGCCCTCTGCCTGGTCACCGGCGCGGGCGGCTACATCGGCGGACGACTCGTCCCCGAGCTCCTCGACGCCGGATACCGGGTGCGCTGCCTCGCCCGGACGCCGGCCCACCTCCAGGACCACCCCTGGGCCGACCGCGTCGAGATCGTCCGCGGCGACGTCACCGACGCCGACACCCTGCGGCCGGCCCTCGACGGCGTTGACATCGCCTACTACCTCGTCCACTCGATGGGCTCCGGCAGCCGCTTCGAGGACACCGACCGGCGCGCCGCCCGCACCTTCGCCGCCGAGGCCCGGGCCGCGGGCCTGCGGCGCATCGTCTACCTCGGCGGCCTCACCCCGAGCGGCGTGCCCGAGGAGCGGCTCTCGCCCCACCTGCGGTCCCGCGCCGAGGTCGGCCGGATCCTGCTCGACTCCGGCGTCCCGACCACCGTCCTCAAGGCCGCCGTCGTCATCGGCTCGGGCTCGGCGTCCTTCGAGATGCTGCGCTATCTGACCGAACGCCTGCCGGTGATGGTGACCCCGAGTTGGGTCGGCACCCGCGTGCAGCCGATCGCGGTGCGCGACGTGCTGCGCTGCCTCGTCGGCAGCGCCGCGATGCCGGCGGAGGTGAACCGGAGCTTCGACATCGGCGGGCCGGACGTCCTCACGTACCGGGAGATGATGATCCGGTACGCGGCCGTCGCCCGCCTGCCGCGGCGGCTCATCGTGTCCGTCCCCCTCCTCACCCCGCGTCTGTCGAGCCAGTGGATCGGACTCGTCACCCCCGTGCCCGCCTCCCTCGCCCGTCCGCTGGCCGAGTCCCTGCGGCACGAGGTGGTGTGCGCCGAGAACGACATCCGCGCGTACGTCCCCGACCCGCCGGGCGGCCCGCTCCCCTTCGACCGGGCG
The DNA here is from genome assembly GCF_040612775.1 of Streptomyces sp. NPDC006339. NCBI lineage: Bacteria > Bacillati > Actinomycetota > Actinomycetes > Kitasatosporales > Streptomycetaceae > Streptomyces > Streptomyces sp. NPDC006339. The sequence continues at coordinate 103,948 of NZ_JBEXQW010000022.1, read as the reverse complement.
CTCCGACTCGCCCTCCAGCGGGTCCAGGACGCCCAGGTCACCACCCGCTGGTCCTCCGCCTCGCTGCCCGGAGCCCCCAGCGACCCGCTGCCCACCGACCCCGACTGGGCGGGCGGCAGCCTCTACGCGGACGAACGCACCCGCACGGTCGACGCCGACCCGGCCCGGCTGTGGCGGGTCATCGAGGGCGTCGGCGGCGAGAACGGCTGGTACTCCTTCCCCCTCGCCTGGGCGGTACGGGGCTGGCTCGACCGGCTCGTCGGCGGCGTCGGCCTGCGCCGGGGGCGCCGCGACGCCCAGCGTCTGCGGGTCGGCGACGCGCTCGACTTCTGGCGCGTCGAGGAGATCGAACGCGGCCGGCTGCTCCGGCTGCGCGCCGAGATGCGGCTCCCGGGACTCGCCTGGCTGGAGATGCGCGCCGAACGCGACGCCACCGGACGCACGCGCTACCGGCAGCGCGCCCTGTTCCACCCGCGCGGGCTCGCGGGGCAGCTCTACTGGTGGGGCGTGTCGCCCTTCCACGCGGTCGTCTTCGGCGGCATGGCGCGGAACATCGCGCGGACCGCCGAGAAGGCGGCGAGGGCGGATGCTCCCGGGCCGGGCGGCGTGGGGCCCGCGCGCACCGGCTCGTCCCCTTCCGGCCCGTCCCGGAAGTGAGGTCATGAACCTCCCCGTTACCGTCCCCGCCCCCGCCGTCGTCCTGTTCACCTCCGACCTCCGCGTCCACGACCATCCGCCGCTGCGCGCCGCCACCGCCGGCGGACGGGAGGTCGTCCCGCTGTTCGTCCGGGACCCGGCCGTCGACCGGGCCGGCTTCGCCGCGCCCAACCGGCTCGCGTTCCTCGCCGACTGCCTCGCCGACCTGGACCGCTCCCTGCGGGAGCGCGGCGGCCGGCTGATCCTGCGCACCGGGGACACGGTGGCCGAGGTGTGCGCCCTGGTACGGGAGACCGGGGCCGGAGAAGTGCACCTGGCGGCCGGATACTCGGCCTTCGCCCGCGCCCGCGAGGAACGGCTGCGCCGCGCGCTGGCGGCGGAGCGGTGCCGGCTCCATGTCCACGACGGCGTGATCACCGCCGTACCGCCCGGAGATCTCACCCCCCAGGGCTCCGACCACTTCGCCGTCTTCACCCCCTACTTCCGGCGCTGGACCATCGAGCCGCTGCGCGCGCCCCTCGCGGCGCCCCGGGCGGTGCGGGTGCCGCCCGGGACGCGCTCCGAGGAGCCGCCCGCGCGGGCGGCCGTGCCGGGCGTGTCCGAAGGGCTCGCGGCCGGCGGCGAGACGGAGGGCCGCAGGCGGCTCCGGTCCTGGACGGCTCGGCACGCCGACGCGTACGGGGAACGGCACGACGACCTCGCGGGCGACACCACCTCGCGGCTCTCGCCCCATCTGCACTTCGGCACCGTCTCCGCCGTCGAGGCGGTGCACCGGGCGCGCCGGCACGGTGGGGCCGGTGCGGAGGCGTTCGTACGGCAGTTGTGCTGGCGGGACTTCCACCACCAGGTGCTGGCCGCGCGGCCCCGAGCCGCCACCGAGGACTACCGGCCCCGCCACGACCGGTGGCGGCGCGGGCCGGAGGCCGAGGCGGACCTGGCGGCCTGGCGGGAGGGCAGGACCGGCTATCCGCTCGTGGACGCGGCCATGCGGCAGCTCGCGCACGAGGGCTGGATGCACAACCGGGGCCGGCTGGTCGCCGCCTCCTTCCTGACCAAGACGCTGTACGTGGACTGGCGCGAGGGCGCCCGCCACTTCCTGGACCTGCTGGTCGACGGCGACGTGGCGAACAACCAGCTCAACTGGCAGTGGGTGGCCGGCACGGGCACGGACACCCGGCCCAACCGCGTGCTCAACCCGGTCCGGCAGGGCCAGCGGTACGACCCGGAGGGCGCGTACGTACGACGCTGGGTGCCCGAGCTCGCCGGGCTCGGCGTGCGGGAGGTGCACGAGCCGTGGCGCGTCACCGGGCCCGCGCGGGCGGCCCTGCCCTACCCGGAGCCGGTGATCGGCCTCGCGGACGGCCTGGCGCGGTTCCGTGCCGCCCGGGAAGGGGCGACCGCCCGCGCCTGACGCAGGCGGTCGCGGTGCGCGGGCTGGGCGATCCGCGCGAGGCCGGGGACGTCGCCCAGCAGATTTCTCGCTCGGTGACGGGGTGTCGCACGCCGCGCTGCCGCTGCTCGCGTTGACGTTGACGCGGAATCCGATGGCGCTCGCCGTCGGCGCGGCCGCAGGGACGCTGCCGTGGCTGCTCTTCGGGGTGCTCGGCGGTGCCCTGGTGGACCGCTGGGACCGTCGGCGCACGATGTGGATCACGGACGCGGCACGTGCGGTGCTGCTCGCGATACCGGCGGCAGCGGCCGTGCTCGACGGCCTGAGCATCCCGCTGCTCGCGGCCGTCGCCTTCCTGCTCGGCCTCGGCGGACTCTTCTTCGACACGGCCGCCACGGCCTATCTGCCGGATCTGCTCGGCCGCGACCCCGCACTCCTGGAGCGCGCCAACTCCCGGCTGCGCGGCGCCCAGACCGCCATGTCCGGCTTCGCGGGGCCGCCCGCGGGCAGTGCCCTGCTCGCGCTCGGACGGGCGGTTCCGCTGCTCGCCGACGCGGTGTCGTTCCTGGTCTCCGCACTGCTCGTCCGGTCGCTGCCCGCCATGCCCCGGCCCGTGCCGGAGGCCCGCGAGCCGCTCCTGCGGCAGGCGCGGGCCGGCGCCGCGTACGTCTTCCGGGACCGGTTGCTGCTCGGGCTCGCGCTCCGCCCGGCGGTCGGGAACGTCGCCTTCCTCGCCGTGGAGACCGTCCTCGCCCTCTTCGCGCACGAGCGCCTCGGCATCGACACCTACGGCTTCGGCCTGCTCCTCACGGCGGAGGCCACCGGCGGCCTGCTCGGGGCGGGCATCGCCTCCCGCCTCGGCCGACGCCTCGGCACCGGCACCGCGCTGACCTGCACCGCCACCGTCGAAGGGCTGGCCATCCTGGGCCTGGCCGCTGCCCCGAACCCATACGTGGCCGGGTTGGCGCTCGCCGTCTGCGGGGCCGGCATGGGCGCCACGATGGTGCTCGCACCCTCCCTCCGGCAGGCGATCGTCCCGGCCCACCTCATGGGCCGGGTCGCCTCCACCTCCCGCATGCTGGCCATGTGCGCCGCCCCCCTCGGGGCCTTCCTCGGCGGCTGGCTGACCACCGCCCACGACATCCGCACCCCGCTCTACGCCGCCGCCGGCCTCCTCCTGGCGATGACCGCCGTCACGGCGTCCATGACCGGCAACCGCCGGATCGAGGCGGCGCTGCGTGCCGCCGCCGCCCCGGCCGGCGGTCCGGATCACGCTGCGGCCAAGGATCCCGCCCCGGAGAAGGCACCCGAGGTGCGGTGACGCTTGCCGCGAAGGCGTCACCACGACGTCACTCGGCTCGAACAGTGCGCTGCCGGGCCTCAGTCGCCCCGTGCGAGCGCCGCCGCGCATGCCTCCCGGGTGGCCCGGTGCACGGCGCGGGCCACGCGGGCGCCCCAGAGGGAGCGGGGGCCGGCGAAGGGCTCGGGCTCGGTGTCGCCGGTGGCCGGGCAGGCGACGCAGACCGCGTCGGTGGGGGTGCCGGAGGCGTCGGCGCCCAGTTCCACCAGCGCCTGGACCTTGGCCTCGGTGGCCGTGGCGACCGCGTTGACGAGGGCCGCGTCCGTGAGCGGAACGGGGAGCGACACGATGATGTTGACGGTGCCCGGGCGCGGCGGGCCGACCGTGCCCGTCCCCTCGTCCGGGACCGCGGCCCAGCCGCGTACCCCGATGCCGGCCGTGACCACGGCCTCGGCGCCGCCGTCGGCGGCGCAACGGCGGTCGGCGACCGGGGCGGCCGTCATCAGGCCCACCCCGGCACCTTCCAGGCCGGCCCGCGCGGCCAGGGCGCGCAGATGGGCGACCGGGTCGAGGCGGGCGTACCCCGGGGGCACCTGGGCGTTGACCACCCAGGCGCGCTCGCCGATGCCGCCGCCGAGGACGGCGCTCGACACCATGCGGGTGCCGGGTCCCGGCGCCCACACCAGGAGCGGCCAGCGGCGGCCGTCCTCCTCGTGCCCGAGCAGGACGGCGTCGGCCAGGGCGGGGGCGGGTGCGACGGGCACCGGGACGGGAACGGGGCCGGGAGGGCCGGCGGGTCCGGCGGGTCGGAGAAGCACCCCGCACCCTAACGCCTTCCCGATCGCCTCAGCTTCACCGCGTCAGCTTCACCGCGTCAGCTTCACCGCGCAGTGCACCTCGTCGTCCTTGAACAGGTCCGAGTCGAACACCTTGTTGGTGGCGATGGCCGTCTCCCCGTGCGCGCACGGGGATGTGGAGGGCAGGACCACATTGCGGCGCACGTCGGTCAGGATGTCGCGGATCCTGTGCGTGGCGTCCTTCGCCGCGCAGGCGGCCTCCGCCACGGCCTGGCCGGACACCTTGACGCAGTCACCGATGCGGATGCCCGGGCCGCCGCCCTGACCCACGTCGGAGGGGTGGGGCCCCGTGAGCCTGCGCAGGCAGGCGTATCCCGCGGCCGGCGGATCGGTGCCGCGCTCCGCGAGGGGGAGGGCCCGGAGGCCGGCGGGCACGTCGACCAGGAAGTCGGTGTCCTCGGGGCACTGGCTCCGGGAGAGCTCGTGCGCGACCTGCGTGTCCCAGCGGCTGATCACCTTGCCGAGTGCGCCGGGCGCCGTGCAGGGCACCTCGCGGTAGACGTCCTCGCCCTGCCCGCCCTCGACGGGCGCCGCGCACTCGCCGTACCCGAGGAACTTCGCGCCGTACGGGGGGAGTGCGGAGGCGCTGGGCGAGGCGTCCTCGCCGTTCAGCCCGTCCGTACCGGCCTTGCCGCAGCCGGTGAGCAGCAGGAGGGCGACGGCCGTCCCCGTCATGATTGTTCTGCCGCGCATGACCCTCAGCCTAACCGGCGGCCGGGGCCTCGCGCAGGCGTTCCGAAGCCCGGCACGTCCCGCGTCACGCCGCGCCCAGCCAGCGCGTCAACTCCTCGGCCAGCTCGGCCGGATCCGGCTCCGTGTCCGTCGCCGCCCAGGCCAGATAGCCGTCCGGGCGGCACAGCACCGCGCGCCAGGGCGGCGCGGTGCCGTCGGCGTCCAGGACGCGGACGGTCCGCAGTCGGCCGGTCCAGCGGTCGGAGAGGCCGGCCGGGAGGGTCGTCACGTCCGGGGCGAGCAGGAGCAGGGGAGTGGCGTCTTCCAGGAGGTCGGCCGTGGTTCGCGGCCCGTCGTCGGTTTTGAAGGTGTGGTTCGGCAGGAAGGTGCCGGTGAGGGGGTCGGTGCCCGGCCGGGGGTAGTGGATGCTCTGTCCGCTGATCTCGCCGGCGGTCGCCGCCCGCGCCTCCGGCACCTCCATCAGGCGCCCGAAGTAGGCCCGGAGCGGCTCCTGTTCGGGGCGCGGGTCCATGAGCGCGGCCTGGGCGCGGGTGTTGGCGACCACGGTGAGCGCCACCGGCCGCCGCTCGTCGGTGTAGGTGTCCAGGAGTGCGGCGGGGGCGTCGCCGCGCGCGACCAGGCCGAGCTTCCAGCCCAGGTTGAAGGCGTCCTGGAGACCGGTGTTGAGGCCCTGGCCGCCCAGCGGGGCGTGGACGTGCGCCGCGTCGCCGGCCAGCAGGACGCGGCCGTGGCGCGGGGAGCGGTAGGTGTCGGCGACCCGGGTGAAGTCGCTGAAGCGGGAGCCGTACGTGAGATCCCGCATGGGCAGCTCCCGGCCGAGGACCCGAGCGGCGGTCAGGCTCAACTCCCGTAGCGTCACCGGCTGTCCGCGGTTCGGGAACGGGCGGCTGAAGTCATGGGTCAGCACCCGGCTCTGCCCCCGGGGGTTGATGTTGATCAGAGTCGAGCCCTCGGGGCCGCGCGCCCAGCCGCCGGGCGCGCCGGCCGGGTCGAGAAGACGTACGAGGCCGATGACCCCGCTGAAGGACGGCTCGGTGGTGGTGACCGGGATGCCCGCCTGCTCCCGCACGGTGCTGCGGGCCCCGTCGCAGCCGACGACGTAGTCCGCCTCCAGGGTGCGGGCGGTGCCGTCCGGGGCGAGCACCTCGACCTCCACCCGGTCAGGGTGCTCGGTCAGCCGGTGCACGCGCAGTCCTCGGCGTATCTCGGCGCCCAGCGCGCGGGCCCTGGCCTCGAAGGCCGCTTCGAGGGCGGACTGCGGCTGGTTGAGGATCGGCGGCCCTTCGGCCGTGGGGCTGGTGATCGTCAGGAGCGGCAGCCCGGCGAAGTGGAAGCCGGTGCGCTGCCACAGGTCGAGCCGGCCGGGCCGGGGCAGCCGCAGCACGCCCCGGCGCAGCAGGGACTGCACGGTACGGGCGTGCAGGGTGCCGGCGCGCGGGGCGTCCCGGATCCGGTCGTGCTGTTCGAGCACGATCGTGTCGACGTTCCGCAGGGCCAGCTCGGCCGCGAGCAGCAGGCCCACCGGCCCGCCGCCGACGACGAGGACGGTCGTGCCTTCGTTGATCATGGCGGGAGTCCGGTGTCCTCACGCGTCGGCGTCGAAGCTGGCGAACCAGCCGGCGGCCATGTCCTTGTCGCCGTGCCCGAGCCGGGCGGCCCGCTGGAAGCGGCGGTGGCCGGCCTCGGTGGCGTCGAGCCGGACGCCGACCCGCTCGGCCGCCTCCAGGACGAGCCGGGCGTCCTTCTCGGAGTTGTCGATGGAGAACTGCGGGGTCCAGTCGCGGCCGAGGATCGCGGCGGACTTGCCCTGGAAGAAGCCGCTGTCCATGGGGCCGCCGGAGACGACGTCCACGAAGTGCCGCGGGTCGACGCCGAGCCGGTCGGCGAGCGAGAGCGCCTCGCCCACGCCGTGGGTGAGGGCGCCCACCCAGGTGTTGAGGACCAGCTTGAGGCGGCTGGCGGCGCCGCTCGTGCCGTCCTCGCCGACCCAGACGGTCCGCGAGCCGATCGTGTCGAACAGCGGCTGGACGGTGGGCCGTACGCTCTGCGGGGCCGCGGCGAGGACCACGAGCTGGCCCAGCTCGGCCGGCCGGCGCGAGCCCTGGACGGGCGCGTCGACGAAGACGAGACCGGCCTCGTCGGCGAAGGCGGCCAGCTCGTCGACGACCTCGCCCACGGTGCTGATCTGCACCCAGACGGTGCCCCGGGCCAGCTTGGGCGCGGCCGCCCGGACGGCCTCCAGGACACGGGGGCCGTCGTTGAGGACGGTGAGGACGACGTCGGCGCCGTCCACGGCCTCGGCGGGGGTGGCGGCGACCTGGACGCCGTCGGCGGTGAGCGCCTCGGCCTTGGCGCGGGTGCGGTTCCAGGCGCGGACCGTCAGGCCGGACGCGGCGAGGTTGCGGGCGACGGGGGCGCCGATGATGCCGGTGCCGAGGACTGCGATGACCGGCTGTGCGGAGGTCATGTCCGTACTCCTAGAGGGTGGTTCGGGTGGACGCGGGGCGGCGCGGGTGCGGAAGCGGCACGGTGGTCCGAGGCGCGGCGGTCCGACGCGCGGTGGTCGGACGCGCGGTGGTCGGACGCGCGGGGCGTCGGAGGCACGCCGCCGACGAGCCGTGACGACGAGGTGGCGGTTCGAAAATTTTCGTACCCGAGTACCTTAGGCGGGTCCCGCACGCGTCCACAACGTGTTCCCGCGGGTATGTCACCTGTCCGAGGACGAGAGGCCCCCGATGCCCGTCGAGCTGTTCCACCCGCCGCTGGAGGCCGTCGAACTCGACGCGGTATACGCGGCGTTGGCCGACCGGCACCGCCGCGGTGTGGTGGTCCGGCTGGCCCGGACCCCGGACGACGAGGTCGCCTGCACGACGCTGGACGTGCCGGGCGCGAAGTCCACCCGCTCGTACCACTGGAAGGTGCTCCGCGAGGCGGGACTGATCCTCCAGCGCAGCACCGGGACCGGCATGCTGCTGCGGCTGCGGCCGGACTTCGAACAGCGCTTCCCCGGCCTCCTCGGCAATCTGCTCAGCCTGGAGGGCGGTCACGGCGCGCCGGCCCCCTGATGCGGCGAGGCGGCGGCCGGCGTCGTGGTGGGCGGTGCCGGTACCGCGGCGGGGAGTGATGGCTCCGCCGGTCCGGGCGCGGCGCCCGTGGCCGCCGCCCGCCGGTGCAGCAGGCCCGACACGAGCGCCGTGCCCAGGCCCGCCACCGCGAGCACCGCCCCGGACCAGACGGGCGCCGTGTAGCCGAGGCCGGCGCCGATCACGCTGCCGCCGACCCACGGGCCGATCGTGTTGCCCAGGTTGAAGGCCGAGGTGTTGGTGGTCGTGGCGAGCGTCGGCGCCCGGCCGGCCTCGCGCATCACCTGCGCCTGGAGCGCCGGGTTGATGGAGAAGGCGGCCAGACCGAAGGCCAGGACCGTCACCACCGTGGCCGCCCTGCTGTGCGCGGCCACCGCCAGCAGGACCAGCACCAGCGCCATCGCCGAGATCCCCGCGTACAGGTTGGGCAGCGGATGGCGGTCGGCGAACCGGCCGCCGACGACGCTGCCCGCGAAACACCCCACGCCGAACAGCGTCAGCAGGACCGGCACCGCCGACTCGGAGAAGCCGCCGACGTCGGTGAGGAGTTTCGCCAGATAGCCGAAGCAGCAGAAGATCGCCGCCTGGGTCAGCATCGAGGTGGAGAGCGCCACCCACACCCGGGGGTTGCGGAAGGCCGACAGCTCCGCGCGCACTCCGGCGTACGGGCCGTTCGGCATGCGCGGCACCAGGAAGAGGACGCCGAGCAGGGCCAGCACCGCCAGCGCGTCCACCGCCCAGAAGCTGGCCCGCCAGCCGGCGTGCTGGCTGAGGAACGTGCCGGCCGGGACGCCGAACACATTGGCCACGGTCAGTCCGGCGAACATGATGGCCAGGGCGCGGCCGCGGCGCTCGGGGCCCGCGAGCTCGACGGCCACCACCGACCCGATGCCGAAGAACGCGCCCTGCGCGAGGGCCGCGATGACGCGGCCGGCCATCAGCACGCCGTAACCGGGGGCGAGCGCGCCCATCGTCTGGCCGAGCACGAACAGCAGCAGCAGACCGACGAGCGAGGTCTTGCGAGGGACGCGGAGGGTCGCGACGGTGAGGGCCGGGCCGCCGACGACCACGCCCAGCGCGTAGCCGGAGATCAGCCAGCCGACGGTGGGCACGGACACCGAGAGGTCGCGGGAGAGTTCGGGCAGCAGCCCGGAGATCATGAACTCGGTGGTTCCGATGCAGAAGACGCTCAGGCCGAGCACATAGACGGCGAGGGGCATCGCGCCGCTCCTCCTTCGGTCGTGACCGGATTTTGAATCATCGTTCCAGAACGTGCGCGAACGAAAGGCCGACCGTGAGGTCGGCCCGGGGAGGCGTCAGGGGGCGGGCGGAAGGATCTGGTCCACGAGGGAGGTCAGCGTCGCGCGGTCGCTCACCTTGCCGAGCACCCGCAGCCCGTACATCGAGTTGAGCAGATGGACGGCGAGCACCCGCGGCTCCTGGTCCTTCGGCATCGAGCCGTCGCGCTGGCCCTGCTCGACGCTGACACGCAGTGCCGTCTGCATCCGGGCGAAGGTGGTGCGGACGTGCTCGGTGATCTCCGGATCGCGGCCGGCCATCTCCATCGCGGTGTTCACGACGAGACAGCCGCGGTGCTCGGGAGCCTCCGCCGTCTCCTCGTCGACGACGCTCATCAGGACCGCGCGGATCCGCTCGCGGGCCGGTCCTTCGCCCTCTTCGAGCAGACCGACCAGGCGACTGGTGTGCTCCGCGTCGTACCGCCGGAGCGCCGCCTCGAAAAGGCCGCGCTTGCTGTCGAAGGTGTTGTAGAGGCTGCCGCGGCCAAGTCCCGTGCTGTCCACGAGGTCTTGCGCCGACGTTCCGGCGTAACCCTTGTCCCAGAACGTGGCCATCGCCGCGTCCAGTGCGTGGTGGAGGTCGAAGCTCCGGGGGCGAGGTGACATGCCGCCAGGTTAGCGGTTCTGGAACGATTGTTAAAATTCAATGGCGCGGCGTGACGACCGGCCGGACGGTGTGATTACCTCAACTCGTCGACGCGGCACCGAGTGTCCCGGACCGCACCGGGGACTCGTGTACGCCTGACCGGCACGGGAGATCGACCACTTCCCCGTCGCCGGGGCCGCGAAGACCCGGTCCGCCCGTCACCGACGGGAGGACGCGGGGGAGAGCCCTGTTCGTCAGGGCAACAACGTCGTTTTCATGGGGGATCACCTTGTCACCCGTTCAGTCCGTTGCGCCCCTTTACGGCTTACGCCTGGAGGACGGGGCCTGCCTGCCCAGCCTTCTGGAGCAGCAGGCCATGGCGCGGCCCGAGGACATCGCCGTCGTCTCCGACGACCGCAGCCTCACCTACCGGGAGCTCACCGACGCCAGCGGCCGGCTGGCCGTGCACCTCTCCGGCCTGGGCGTCTCGATCGACACCTGCGTCGGCCTCTACACCGAGCCGTCGCTGGACCTGATGATCGGGGCGTGGGGAATCCTGTTCGCCGGGGCCGCGTATCTGCCGCTCTCCCCGGAGTACCCCGAGGACCGGCTCCGCTACATGATCGAGAACAGTCGCACCGGGGTCGTCGTGACCCAGGAACACCTGCGGGAGCGGCTCGCCGCGCTCGCCCCGTCCGGCACCCGCATCGTCACACTCGCGGACCTCCCCGACGCCCCTCTCGACGGCGTACCGCCCTGCGGCGCCGGAAGCACCGGCGACAGCGTCGGCGCAAGCACCGTCGGAGGCACCCCCGGAAGCGCCGCCGCCACGACCGCCGCCGCGGCCGCCGCCGTGACGACCATCGCCGCGACCGAGCCGGAGCCCGGCCCCGACCACCACCGGACGGGCCCGCGGCCGGACTCCCTGGCGTACGTCATCTACACCTCGGGCAGCACCGGCAAGCCCAAGGGCGTGATGATCGAGCACCGCAGCATCGTGTCCCAGGTGCGCTGGATGCACTCCTTCGGCCACCTCGGCAGCCACGTCACCGTCCTGCAGAAGACCCCGATGAGCTTCGACGCGGCGCAGTGGGAGATCCTCGCCCCCGCCGCCGGAGCGAAGGTCGTCGTCGGCGCGCCCGGCATCTACCGCGACCCCGAGGCGCTCGTCGCCGCCATCAGGCGCCACCAGGTCACCACCCTGCAGGGCGTGCCCACCCTGCTCCAGGCCCTGGTCGACCTGGACGAGTTCCGCGCCTGCACCTCCCTGCGCCGGGTGTTCTCCGGCGGCGAGGCGCTGTCCCAGCGGCTCGCCCGGTCCCTGCTGACCGAGCTGCCGTGGATCTCGCTGGTCAACCTGTACGGCCCCACCGAGACCACCATCAACGCCACCGCGTGCCTGGTGGACCCCGACTCCCTCGGCGACGGCTCCGGCTCCGTCTCCGTGCCGATCGGCGTGCCCGTCGACAACACGACGTGCTTCATCCTCGACGAGGAGCTCCGGCCGGTCGACATCGGCACCACCGGAGAGCTCTACATCGGCGGCGTCCAGCTCGCCCGCGGCTATCTGCACCGCGACGACCTGACGGAGGAACGATTCATCCCGTCGCCGTTCGTCCCGACCGAGCGGCTCTACAAGACCGGTGACCTCGCCTACTGGAACGAGGACGGCACCATCACCTGCGTCGGCCGCGCCGACAACCAGGTCAAACTGCGCGGCTACCGTGTCGAGCTCGACGAGATCTCCCTCGCCATCGAGGAGCACGCCTGGGTCCGCCGCGCCGCGGCCGTCGTCACCGACGACCCGCGCACCGGCTTCCAGAACCTGGTCGCCTGCATCGAGCTCAACCCGCGCGAGGCGGCCCTGATGGACCAGGGCAACCACGGCGGCCACCACCAGTCCAAGGCCAGCAAGCTCCAGGTCAAGGCGCAGTTGTCCAACCCGGGTCTGCGCGAGCCGCGGGAACTGTCCGGCCGGCCGGTCCTCGGCCTGCCCGGCAAGGAGGGCACCGAGCAGCAGCGCCGGGAGACCTTCGCCCGCAAGACCTACCGCTTCTACGAGGGCGGCGAGGTCACCCGGGAGGACATCCGCCGACTCCTCGCGCCGCCGCCGGCCGGCACGCTGACCCGCGGCCTCGACGAACTGACGCGGGACCAACTGGGCGAGCTCCTGCGCTGGTTCGGGCCCTTCCGCAGCGCGGAGCGGCTCCTTCCGAAGTACGCGTACGCCTCGCCCGGCGCGCTGTACGCCACCCAGATGTACCTGGAGATCAGCGGCGTCGCCGGAGTGGAGCCGGGAGTCTACTACCACCACCCGGTCGACCACACCCTGGTGCGGATCACCGGCACCGACCTGACGGGCCCCGCCCTGAACGTGCACTTCGTCGGCAAGAAGCGCGCCATCGAGCCGGTCTACGCCAACAACATCCAGGAGGTCCTGGAGTTCGAGACCGGTCACATGCTCGGCGTCTTCGAGGAGGTGCTGCCCGAGTACGGACTCACCATCCGCCCCGCCGGCTTCACCCCCGCCGTCAAGGACCGCCTCGACGTCGTCGAGGAGGACTACTACCTCGGCACCTTCGAGGTGTACCCGAACGACGGCGTGCCCCGCCGGGACCCGACCGAGATCTACGTCCAGGCCCACCCGGGCCGGATCGCGGACCTGCCGGCCGGCCACTACCGCTACCACGAGGGCGCGTTCGAGCACGTCTCGGACGAGCTGATCCAGCGCCGGCACGTCATCGCCATCAACCAGGCGGTGTACGACCGGGCCTCCTTCGGCATCACCGCGATCAGCCGCGCCGAGGAGCCCTGGCTCGCATACGTCGCGATGGGCGCCAAGCTGCACCGCCTCCAGCGCAACGGGCTCTCCCTCGGCTTCATGTCCTCCGGATACAGCTCCAAGTCCGGCAACCCGCTGCCCGCCGCCCGGCGGATCGACGAGATCCTCGCCTCCATCGGCACCGAGACCGGCCCCTCGTACTTCTTCCTCGGCGGCAGGGTCAGCGAGGAGCAGCTCCTGAGCGAGGGCATGAACGAGGACGCCGTCCACACCAGAGGCCCGGCCGAGATCATCAAGGACGAGCTGGCCGGCTTCCTGCCCGATTACATGATCCCCAACCGGGTCCTCGTCATGGACGACCTGCCCCTGACCGCCAACGGCAAGGTCGACGTCAAGACCCTCGCCGCGAGCGAGCAGGTGCGCTCCGCGGGCAGCGGCGCCCCCTATGTCGCCCCGGCGACCGCCCACGAGCGGTGGCTCGCCGACGTGTGGGGCACGGCCCTCAAGTACGAGGACGTGTCGACCGAGGACGACTTCTTCGCGGCCGGCGGCAACTCGCTGATCGCGGTGGCCCTGGTCAACCGGATCAACCGGGAGTTCGGCACCCGGCTGCCGCTCCAGGTCGTCTTCGAGGCACCCCGGCTGCGCGACCTGGCCGCCCGCATCGCGGACGGCTCCGACACGCCCGTCTCGCGCCTGGTCAAGCTGCACGACGACACCCCCAAGGGCGCCGAGGGCGTCACCACCCCGGTGTTCTGCTGGCCCGGCCTGGGCGGCTACCCGATGAACCTGCGGCTGCTCGGCCGCGAGTCCGGCCTCGGCCGGCCGTTCTACGGAGTCCAGGCGCACGGCATCAACGAGGGCGAGGAGCCCTATCCGACCGTCCAGGAGATGGCGGCGGCCGACGTCGCCGAGATCCGGCGGATCCAGCCCGAGGGCCCCTACCTGCTGTGGGGCTACTCCTTCGGCGCCCGCGTCGCCTTCGAGGCCGCCTGGCAACTGGAGCAGGCCGGCGAGAAGGTGGAGCAGGTGCTGCTGCTGTGCCCCGGCAACCCGAAGGTGAGGGCCGCCGAGGCCGACCGCCACGGCCGCGAGGCCGCGTACACCAACCCCGCCTACGTCACCATCCTCTACTCGGTCTTCGCCGGCTCGATCAGCGGCCCCGAGGTCGAGGAGTGCCTGGCGGCCGGCCGCGACGAGGACGGCTTCGTCGCCTTCGTCCACGACCGAATACCCGCCCTGGACGAGCGGCTGATCCGCCGGATCACCCGCATCGTCGGCGAGACCTACGAATTCGAGTACAACTTCCGGGAACTGAGCGAGCGCCGGCTGACCGCGCCGGTGACGGTCTTCAAGGCGACCGGCGACGACTACTCGTTCCTCGAGGGCAGCTCCGGCTACTCCGCCGCCCCCGCCACGGTCGTCGACCTGCAGGGCGACCACTACAGCGTCCTCAAGGAGCGCGGCATCGCCGAACTGGTGACCGCCATCCGGGCCCGGCTCGCCGTCTAGCACCCGTCGGTCGGCCGGTTGGTCGGCCAGTCGGTCCACCGGTCCGTCGACCGGCCGACCGGCTGGCTGGTCGGTTGGCCGGTCGGCCGGTCACCGGCCGCCGGCCCCGGTCGCGCCCGCCCCTTCCGACCGACTTTCAGGCCGCCGTTACGGCGACCCCTTCGTAGCCCTACGCGCCCCTGCGCGCGCCACCTCATCGAACCTCCGGATCTGGAGTCCCTCGTGCCGCACGTGGACATTTCCTACTACGACCGGGAATTCACCGACGAGCAGAAGGACCGGCTGGCCAAAGCCCTGTCCGACGTCGTCGTCGAGCACTTCTCGACCTACGACGGAGCCGTCTCCATCTCCCTGCACCCCGTGGACCGGAAGGACTGGCAGGACCAGGTCCTGGCGCCCCGGATCACCGGTCTCGCCGACCGGCTGATCAAGGCGCCCGACTACCGGTCCGCGTGACCGCCCCGTCCGCAGCCCCGTCCGCCGCCCCGGTCCACCACCCGAACAACCGAGAGGCACCCGCAATGACCGACTCCCTCGGCCCCCGACTCAAGGTCGGCGTCGTCGTCCCCTCGACCAACACCTCGGCCCAGCCCGAGCTGGAGGCCCTGCGCCCCCACCAGGTCACCAACCACATCGGCCGCATGGTCATCGGCGACGACTCGATGGTCGACGAGCCCGGCTTCGACCACGTGATGCACAGCATCCGCAACTCCACCCACCCGGCGATCAAGAGCGTCGTGAGCTGCAACCCCGACACCGTGATCATCGGCGTCTCGCCGGAGAGCTACTGGGACGGCCCCGACTCCCACGAGCGGGTCCTCGCCTCGATGCGCGAGGCCGCGGGCGGCCTGCCCGTCGTCATGAGCCCCGACGCGATCAAGGCCGCGCTCGGCGTCTACGGCGCCCGCCGGATCGCCGTCATCACGCCGTACCTGCCCCTCGGCGACGACTCCGTCAGCCGCTTCTTCAAGGACAGCGGCTACGACGTCGTCCGCATCCAGGGCCTCGGCATGCCCAGCCCCGCGAAGATCTCGCACGTCTCCGAGACCGAACTCCGCGACGTCATCAAGGCGATCGACGGCCCCGACATCGAGGCCATCGTCCAGGTCGGCACCAACGTCGCCATGTCGCACGTCGCGGCGGTCGCCGAATTCTGGACCGGCAAGCCCGTGATCTCCAACAACACCGTCCTGTACTGGCACGCCCTGCGCCAGAACGGCATCCAGGACCGCGTCCACGGACACGGCTCGCTGCTCTCCGAGCACTGACCCACGGCCCACCCCTGTCCCCGTTCAGTCCGACCCCTGTCTGACCCTGTCTGACCGATGGCCGCGGCCCGTCCCGAGCGGCGGGCCGCGCCAAACTGGAGAATCCCCGTGACCAGCACCGGCAGTAGCGAAGCGACCGCAACCGCACTGCGCCCCCAGCAGGCGCCGTCCGAGGAACGGCTTCCCATCCTCAAACTCCTCGCGTTCACCGCCGCGGGCTTCCTCGCGATCATGACCGAGACGATGCCGGCGGGCCTGCTCCCGCAGATCGGGCGCGGCCTCGACGTGTCCGAAGGACTGGCGGGCCAGCTCGTCACCCTGTACGCCATCGGATCCGTCGTCGCCGCGATCCCCGTGATCGCCGCGACCCGCAGTGTGCGGCGCCGCCCGCTGCTGCTGGCCGCCGTCGGCGGGCTGTTCGTCTTCAACACCGTCACCGCCCTCTCCACCCACTACGGCGTCACGCTCGGCGCCCGCTTCGTCGCCGGCATGGCCTCCGGCGTGATCTGGGGCCTGCTCGCCGGTTACGCCCGGCGCCTCGTGCCCGAACACCTCCAGGGCCGTGCCCTCGCCGTCGTCGGCGTCGGCCAGCCCATCGCGCTGACCGCCGGCGTCCCGCTCGGCACGTACCTGGGGTCGATCACAAGCTGGCAGGGCGTCTTCTGGATCATGTCCGCCGTCGCGCTCGCCCTGATGATCTGGGTGCGCGCCCTGGTGCCGGACTTCGCCGGCCAGGCCGCCGAACAGCGCCGGCCCATCCGCGAGATCTTCGTGACGCCCGGCATCCGGCCCATCCTCGCGGTGATCTTCCTGTGGATCCTGGCCCACAACATCCTCTACACCTACATCTCGCCGTTCATGAGCAAGGCGGGCCTCGGTGAGCGCGTCGACGTGATGCTGCTGGTCTTCGGCGCCACCGCGATCGTCGGCATCTGGCTCACGGGCATGTTCGTCGACCGCAAGCTGCGCTTCCTGACCCTGGTCAGCCTGGCCGGCTTCGCCGCGGCCTCGCTGGTCCTCGGCATCGGCTACGACTCGCCGGTCGCCGTGATCGTCGGCGTGGTCGCCTGGGGCCTGACCTTCGGCGGCGCCCCGACCCTGCTGCAGACCGCCATCGCGGACGCGGCGGGCGACGGCGCCGACGTCGCCCAGTCGATGCTGGTCACCATCTTCAACCTGGCCGTCGCGGGCGGCGGCGTGGTCGGCGGCCTCCTCCTGGAGTCCTCCGGCGCCACGTCGTTCCCGTGGGTGCTGCTCGCGCTCGCCGTCCTGGCCTTCGCGATCGTCGGCACGGCCAAGGCGGGCTTCAAGCCCGGCAGCCGAGGGGCCGCCTGACGACGAGTCGTCCGCCCGTCTCGTACGTCCGTCCCGTACATCCGTCGCGGACCTCCGTCGCGTACGTCCGGAAGCCCGGCCCCGGCAGGGAGGGGGCCGGGCCTCCGGCGTGCCCGGGGTCCGGCAAACACGACAGGCATGTTTCGTTGCCCGCGTTTCCGTACCGCGGGCCGCCCCGGTGCGAGACGATGGCGCTCCCCACATCACCGACCCGTCCCCGACCCGACCCGGAGCGTACGATGCAGCCGCTGACGCGTCCGCGCATCGTGGCGGCGGGGCTGCGTGTGCTGGAGCGCGAGGGCGTGACCGGCCTCAGCATGCGCAAGCTCGCCGGCGAACTCGGCAAGGCCCCCGCGGCCGTCTACAAGCACGTGAGCGACAAACGCGAGCTGATGTCCCTGCTGTTCGACGAGGTGTCCCGGCGGATCGAGTTGCCGGATCCCGGCGACGATCCCCGTACGGCCATCGTGGAGGCGGCGCAGAGCGCGCACCGGGTCCTGGAGGAGCACGGCTGGATCGCCACCGAGATGCTCGACGGACCGCTGCTCGGCGCCACGTCCATGCGCCTCTCCGAGTTCATCCTGGACGCCCTGATCCGGGCCGGCCTGACCGACGCGCAGGCCGCGCGCCTGCACATCGCCATCTGGGACTACCTGGTGGGCCACCTGGTCGCCGCCCGTGCCGGGGCACCGGGCCTGCTTCCCCGCCCGACCGCGAGCGCGGACGGCACCGAGGACTATCCGACCGTACGCCGGGTCGCCCCCCTCATGGCCGGGATGACCGACCAGGAACGCTTCGCGGCGGGGCTGCGCGTCCTGCTCGACGGGGCCTTCGCGGAGGTGTCCGCTCCCCGCGAGGCGGAGGCGGCGGTGGGTGAGCGAGAGGCGCCGGGAGGACGGGAGGCACGGGGCACGCAGGGGGAGTTGGGCACACAGGACGTGCCTGGGTAGCGGGCGGCCGACGGGGGTTGGGGCGGCGCTCGGGTGGCAGGGCCCGTACGGGCTGCGGGCTGTGTACGGGTCCGTGGGCCCGGGCGGCGGCTCAGGCTCAGGCGACCGCCCGGGCTCAGGTGACCGCCCGGGCTCGAATGGCGGCTCGGGCGGCGGGCCGTGTACGGGTCCGCAGGCCCGCCGCGCTCAGATGGCGTACGGGCTGCGTGGACCGCGTGCCGGCCCGCAGGCCATACGGGCCCGGGCGCCCGCTCGCCCCGCTCGGGCGGCGAGGCCCAGGCGACCGCCCGCACTCGGGCGGCGTACGGGCGGATGGCTGCGCCCACCACGGTCGGCCCGGGCCGCAGTCGGCCCGGCAGTCGCCCGAGCGCGGCGAGCCCCGCACGGCGGTGGACCGCCGACCGGGGCACCGCCGTGCGTCAGCCCGGGCGTCAGCGGGGCTCTCCGCCCTCCCGTCAGCCCGTCCGGAGTTGGTGCTGCGGGGTCAGTGCCGGGCGGGGCTGGTAGATCAGTACCGGGGCCGTGGGAGAGTCCGCCTCCGGCGGGAAGTAGCGGATCAGTTCGTGGCGGCCGCTGATCCGCAGCTTCCGGTAGGAGTGGGTGAGATGGGACTCGACGTTCCGCAGGCTCACCTTGAGCAGGTCCGCGATGTCGCGGTTGCTCATCCCGCCCGCCGCCAGTTCCGAGACCTGCCGTTCGGTCGGGGTGAGCAGCGACTCGGGGGAGTCCTTGCGCGGATCGGGCCGCCCGCCCGCGTACCGCAGCTCCCGCTGCACGGCCTCGACCAGGCCGTCGGCGCCCAGGGAGATGCCCAGCTCGTTCGCGCGGTGCAGCAGTTCGCGGGTGCGGCGGGCCTTGCCGATCTGCCGGTGGGCCCGGCCCGCCTCGTACAGCGCGTGGGCGAACAGCAGCGGCGTGGGGGAGGGTTCGAGGATCTCCAGGGCCTGGTCGGCGAGGTGCAGCGCCTCGAGGCCCGTGCTGGCGGACGCCTGCGCGACCAGGGCGCGGCCGAGGGCGAAGGGAGCGCCCCAGCGGCGGGCGAGCTCGGTCTCCTCGCGGGCGACGCGCCGGGCCGCGGCCATGTTGCGCTGGGCCAGCAGGAGGGTGGAGCGGGTCGAACGCCAGGGCAGGACGGCCGGGTTGACGACACCCCGGCGGGTCAGCTCCTCCTCGCAGTCGGCGATCAGGGCGAGCCCGCGCTGGGCCTGCCCGAGCCGGCCCAGGGCGCGCCCGGTGCTGTGCAGGAGATACAGCCGCCACCAGGTGACGGGCTGCCCGCCGGGCAGCGGCGGCGCCTTGTCGAGCAGCGCGTCGGCCGCCGCGATGTCACCCTTCTCCAGGGCCACGTCGATCAGCACGCTGCGGGCCAGTGCCCCCACGTGGTGCGCGGCGGCACCGATCCGGGTGAGCAGGTCGAGTGCCTGGCAGGCGTCGTCCTCGGCGTCCGGGAGCAGCCCGCGGTGCAGTTGCACCAGGCCGCGTACGGCCAGGGCCTCGGCGATCCGGGTCACGGTGCCGTCGGCACGGGCGAGGCGCACTTCGGTGTCCATGTGCCGCCGGGCCTCGTCGACGTCGCCCGCCCACAGCAGCGCGAGCAGCGCGTGGTACCAGGTGGGAGAGCCGTACGGGGCGCGGGGAACGGTCAGGGTCCGGTCGGCGATCCGCCGCACCGCCTGGGCCGAGTCGCCCGCCCCGGTGCGCAGCAGCAGCACCCGCTCCAGCCGGTTCTCGCCCCCGGCCCCGGCTCCGGAAGGGGTGCCGGAGCTCGCCCCGTCCCCGACCCCCGGGCGGTACGTGCCCTCGTGCAGCCGGATGTGGAGGAGCCGCTCGCGCAGCCGGGCGGCGGCGGACGGGTCCAGGTCGCCGATCTCCTCGCGGGCCTCCTCGAGCACCTCGCGGGCGCGGGCGAGCTGGTCCAGGCGCAGCAGGACGTCGGAGAGGCTCAGCGCCTCCTGCAGCCGGTCGCCGGGGTCCTGCGGGCAGGCGGCATGCGCGGTCAGGGCGCGCGCCGAGGCCGGCAGGTCCAGGGCGGTGAGCGCCTGGATCCTCAATCCCTCGGCTCGGGCGGCCAGTTCGTCGGGCACGCCGTGCAGCAGGGCCTTCTCGATCAGGCGCCGTGCCCCGGCCGGGTCGCGGCCGACGGTGTCCTGGGCGACGTCGAGCAGCAGCCGGGCCATCCACGGCTCGTCGAGCCGGTGGGAGCGCAGCAGGTGGCCGGCGACGTCCTCGCGCGGCGCGTTGCGGCGCCACATGAACCGGGCGGCGTGGCGGTGGAGTTCGGCCCGCTCGGCGCAGGGGATGTCCTGGTAGAGCAGCCCGGCGAGGAGCGGGTGCCGGAACGTCATGTCGTGCGGGCAGAGCAGGCCCGACTCGGTGAGTCGCGACAGGCTGCGGCAGGCGTCCTCCGTCGGGACGCCGCACAGGTCCGCCAGGATGGCGGGATCCAGCGGCGAGCCCAGGATGCTGGCCGCGCGGGCGACCTCCAGGCAGTGCGGGTCGAGCCGCCGGAGCATGCACAGGATGCGCTCCTTGACCGCCTTCAGGCGCATCCGCTCGTCCGCCGGGTCCGCCACCGTCCGGCCGGTGTGCTCCCGGCCCGACCGGTCCCGGCCCCCGTGCTCCCGGCCCGACCGGTCCCGCCCGGCGCGGTCCCGGCCGACGTGCTCGTCCGGTGCGTGACCGGCCACGGTCCCGGCCCCGTCACCCGCCGCGTGCCCCGCCCCGCCGGGCGGTACCGCGCCGGGGCCGGCCGGCACGGTGCGTATCTGCTCGGTCAGCAGATACGGGTTGCCGCCCGTGTCGGCGACCAGCGCGTCCACCGCCTCGTGGTCGTGACCGCACAGCGCGGCGGCCAGGTCGGAGGCGGCGCTCGGGCTCAGGTCGTGCAGATGGATGTGGCGGTCGGGGCGGACGCCCTCCATGAACTCGACCAGCAGGTGCTGGTCGCTGGCCGGCTCGCCGCAGCGCTTGGTGGCCAGCAGCACGACGGGCAGGTTGTCGAGCCGGCGGCTGAGGAAGCCCAGCCACAGCAGGGACTTGCGGTCGGCGTGCTGCACGGAGTCGACCGTCAGCAGGATCGGGGTGCGGCGCGCCGCCCGGCCGACACCCGCGCAGAGCTCCGCGAGGAGCGGGTAGTCGGGCTCGGCCGGTCCGTCGTCGCTCCCCGCGCTCGACGCGAAGGCCCGCTCCCATCCCCCGGCCGTCTCGGGCAGCGTGCCGAGGAGCTGGTGGACGACCCCCAGCGAGAAACGCTGTTCGGTGGGGGAGGCCGTGGCGGAGAGCACGACCATGCCCTGCTCGCGTGCGGTGTCCTCGGCCCAGCGGAGCAGGGACGTCTTGCCCGTCCCGATGATCCCCTCCACCAGCGCGACCGCCCCCGCGCCCGCTCTCGCGGACTCGAGCATCTCTCTGATGATCTTGGATTCTTCGCTTCTGCCGAACAGTTCCTGGGGCACCGCCCTGAACCTCCCGCCGACCAGCGCCGTCAAAGATAATGACCGGTCACGATCAATCCGTCGCCGCCCTGGCGGAAAGGGGCCTCCGCGGATGGAGTGGAGGAAACCCGAGCCCCCACTTCGATCCCCCGATCACCGGTGAACGGCGTACACCACGGACGCGCCCGACGCTAACAGACGCCCCGACCCCCGAAGGTATCCATACGTGTTCCTTCGGCCATTGCTTCGGTCCCACCGTATTGATGCGCGTGGGGACCGCACGGGTACGGTCGGCTGGCAATTGCGGTGGTGACCGGTGAGGCACGCGGAAAGCACTCACCTCCGGGACCTGACATATTCCCCCGCCGCCTAATGGCGAAATCTGATGGAAGGATCGGTGCTCGCGTGACCGCGACCAGCGAGGAGCTCCGCCCGTTATGGGCCGTCCGTCCGGCCCTGTCGCCGCGACCGGCCCCCGCCGCCTCCGACGCCCCCGCCGCCTCCGACGGCGGCCGCACGGAGCGGTTCGTGCTGTCCCTGACCGGCCTGCTGCCGCTGGTGTACGAGCAGGCATGGCAGAGCGTCCTCGGACCCGGCTTCCGGCTCCAGGTCGTCGACTGGCGGGCCACCCGCCCGGAGGTCCAGGACGCCCGCCTCGCCGAGCGGCTCGCGCGGGAGGCGGTCACCGGACTGCCCGTCGACCAGGGGCCGTCGGCGGGGCCGATGTGCGCCACCCTGATCCGGCGCGACGACCGCACCTGGACCTTCGCCTGGCGGTACGCCCGCGAGCTGATGGACCGGCAGGCGGGGCTGCGCCTCCTCGACCGGGCCACCGAGGCGTACGCCGTCCTGCTGCGCGGCGGCACCCCGAGCCGGCCGTCCGCCGCCGGCGACCTGCTCGCGGGGCCGGTGGGCCGATGACCGCCGACAGCTCGGTGCGGCTGTTCTGCCTCCCCTTCGAGGGCGTCTCCGCCGGCGTCTACTTGCCCTGGATCGAGGCGATGGGCCCCTCGGTCGTCGTCACGCCCGTGGAACTGCCCGGCCGCGGCCGCCACCCGCGCACCCGCCCGTGCGACAGCCTGGAGCCGCTGCTCGCCGAGGTCATGCCGTACGTGGCCCGCATGTGCGACCGGCCGTTCGCGCTCTACGGGCACGGCTTCGGCGCCCTCCTCGCGTACGAGATAGCCGCCCGGCTCGAATGGGAGCACGACGCGGTCGCGGACCGGCTCTACGTGTCGGGCTCCGGCATGCCGCAGCGCACCCTGCCGGAGCGCGCCGTCGGCCACCTGCCCGACGCGGCGATGATCCGCGCGCTCCGCGACCGCGGCCGGATGCCCCCGGTCGACCGCGACCCGCGCCGCGCCGCCCGGGCCCTGGCCACGCTGCGCGCCGACCTCACCGTCCTGGAGACCTACCGGCGCGACCCGCGCCATGTGGTCCACTGCCCGGTCACCGCCATGGGCGGGCTCCAGGATCGCAGCGTGACGGGTCTCGACCTGGCCGGCTGGCGCCGGTGCACCCGGCGGGGCCTGCGCGTGGAGACCTTCCCCGGCGACCACTACTTCCCGCTCACCGCCCGGCCCGAGCTCCTGGACACCTTCGCGCGGGACCTGATCCGCCCCGCCGCCGCACGGCGCATGCCGGCCCTGGCCGCCGCGTACTGAGGCCGCCCGTTCCGGAACCGGCAACAGGAATTGCCCGTCACCCCCGGCGTCCCCATCCTGGCCGCCGGAGGTGACCCATGACACCCACACACCGCGCCCCGGGCCTCGACGGCGGGCCTCCCGGCGCCGAGCCGGACCCGCACGGCCCGGAGCGCGAGCCGGACCCGCACGAGCCGGACCCGCACGAGCCGGACCCTTACGAGCCGGACCCGCACGATCCCGAGCACGAGCCGGACCCGCACGACGACCCGGAGCACGAGGCGGACCTGCACGCCGGCTTCCTGGCGGACGCGGCGCAGTGGCTGCGCGGTCTGCTCGGGCCCGAGGACCGGGTGACGGAGGCCGTCCGCCGGATCGTCGACGTCGGCAGCGGCCCCGGAGCGGCCTCCTGCGCCCTGGCCCGCGCCTTCCCGCGGGCGGAGGTGGTCGCCGTGGACCGGTCCGCCCCGCTCCTCGCCCGGGCCGAGGCCCGCGCCGCCGAGCGCGGGCTGACCGGGCGGATCACCACCCGACGGGCCGAGCGGCCCGAGGAGTTCGGCCGGCTGGGACCGGCCGACCTGATCTGGACCGGCAACGTCTGCCGTCACCTGGGCGACCAGCAGGCGGCGCTGCGCGGCCTGGCCCGCGCGCTGCGCCCCGGCGGACTGCTCGCCGTCGCCGAACGCGGACTGCCGCCGCGCTTCCTGCCCCGCGACATCGGCATCGGAAGGCCCGGCCTCCAGGCCCGGCTCGACGCCGCCGTCGAGGAGCGGTTCGCCGCCGCACGGGACAGGCTGCCGGGATCCACCTCCGTGGTCGAGGACTGGCCGTGCCTGCTGGCCTCTGCCGGACTCGTCCCCACCGGCAGCCGCACCTTCCTGATCGACTTCCCCGCCCCGCTGGACCTGGCCCCGCGCCGGCACCTCCACACCCGGCTCGCCCGCCTGCTCGACGAGCTCGGCGACCGGCTCGACCCCGTCGACCGGCTGACCGTGGAACAGCTCCTGGACGGGGACGCCCGCACGGGCATCCTGTGGCGCCCGGACGCCTTCTACCTCGCGGCGATCACCGTCCACACGGCCCGCCTGTGCCGCCCCCGGGCCCGATTGTCTCCGTAATTCCTTAGTAGTGAGCGGCAGGCGGGAAAATACCGAAGGAATCGACGCCCATTCGCTCCCGTCCGACGACCCCGATTCCCCTTCCGCTTTCCCCTCGCGCACATTCCCCCGGCATTGTCCCCTCCTTCTCCGAACGGCCCGCGGCGTTCCCGCCGCGGGCCGTTCGCGCATGTCCGCACGACCGTAGGACGACCCCGACCGCAGATTCTTCGGTCAGCCCTACGGTCCCCCCGTATTGAGGCCCCCCTTCCCGCACTTCTACGTTCCTCCCCAGAGCGGTCGCCCCGGCCGGACCGGAAAACCGGAAGGGGCACATGCACATGACGGAGGACGCGTGAAGATACGGATTCTCGGGCCCCTGGAGGCCGAGACGGAGGGTGGTCCGGTCGTCCTGACGGCGGCGAAGACACGCCAGATCCTGGCGCTCCTCGCGCTCCACCCGGGCCGGCTCGTCCCGGTGTCCACCCTGCGGGAGGAGCTGTGGGGTCCGCTGCCGCCGCGCAGCGCGCACACCACCTTCCAGACCTACATCCTGCGGCTGCGCCGCGCCCTGGCCACCGCCCTCGGCGGCCCGGACGCGGCGGACCGGGCCCGGCGGCTCCTCGCCACCGGACACGACGGCTATCTGCTGAAGGCCGCGGAGGAGGACGTGGACGCCTTCGCGTTCCAGCGGGCGGCCCGTGCCGGTCACGCGGCCTTCGCGGACGGCGACAGCGCGCTCGCGTCCCGGCTGCTGCGCCAGGCCCTGGCGCTGTGGCGGGGTCCGGCACTCGTGGACGTACGGGCCGGGTCTGCCCTGCGGATCCACGCGGCCGCCCTGGAGGAGAGCCGGCTGCTCGCCGTCGAGCGCCGCATCGACGCCGAACTGCGGCTCGGCCTGCACACCGAACTCCTCGCCGAACTCGTCGAACTGACGGAACGGCACCACCGCCACGAGCGGCTGTACGCCCAGGCCATGGTGGCGTTCTACCGCTCCGGACGGCAGTCCGCGGCCCTCGACCTCTACCGCGCGCTGCGCCGCCGGCTGATCGAGGAACTGGGCCTCGAACCCGCCCCGCAACTCCAGCGGCTGCACCAGGCGATGCTCACGGCCGACCCCCGGCTCGACGCCGTCACCCACGGCGGCCCGCCCACCCCGACCTTCGAGCTGTACGCGGCCTGAGCGCGCCGCACCCCGACACCCGAGCACCCACGGAAGAGGTGACACAGTGACCGACCGGATCCCCACCCTGTACGAGTGGGTCGGCGGCGCCGAGGCGCTGGAACGGCTCACGGAGGAGTTCTACCGGCGCGTCCGCAAGGACGAGATCCTCGCCCCGCTCTTCCGGTACATGGACGACGACCACCCGCAGCACGTCGCGACCTTCCTCGGCGAGGTCCTCGGCGGCCCCCCGCGCTACACCGAACGGCACGGCGGCTACCCGCACATGGTCTCCCGCCACCGCGGCCGCGCCATCAAGCCCGAGCAGCGGGCGCGGTGGGTCGAGCTGATGCTGGAGGCGATGGACGTCGTGGGCCTGCCCGAGGACGCGGAGTTCCGCTCGGCGTTCGTCGGCTACATCGAGTTCGGCTCGCGCCGCGCCATGGCCAACTCCCAGCCGGACGTCGCGCCCTCCAGCCGTACCACCATCAAGAAGTGGGGCTGGGGCGAGGCCGTCCCCGGGGACGACTGACCCGGCGCCCGCAGCCCGGAACCGGCCCCGCCGGAACCCGTCCGCACGTCCCGGAACCGGCCCCGCCGAAACCCGCCCGCACGTCCCGGAACCGGCAACAAATGTTGTCCGTCCGCCACGCTCGGTTCCAGCATGGGGACCAGCAGTGATCAGTGTGATCCAGCGGATCACCCCGGCGTCCGCGCCACCCGGGCGGCCGCCCAGGAGTCCGGCGACGCCGCGCTCCGCGCGCCCGGCGGACCCGCGCGCACCCGCCCCGATCCGCTCCGCTCCGTACCGTACGACAAGGAGTTCTCCCCATGCGTCCGACCACTCCCCGTCCGCTCGGCGGCAGCCGATGAGCGTCCAGACCGAGACCCACGAGGCGACCCCGCGCAAGACCGGTGACCGGCTGCCGCTCGCGGTCTACCTGCTCGCGTTCAGCCTGTTCGCGATGGGCAGCGCCGAGTTCCTGCTCGCCGGCGTCCTGCCCGACATCGCCGACGACCTGCACATCTCGCTCTCCTCCGCCGGCGCCCTGATCTCCGCGTTCGCCATCGGCGTCGTCATCGGCGGCCCGCCCCTCGCGGTCCTGACGCTGCGCTGGCCCCGGCGCACCACCCTGGTGGTCTCCCAGATCCTGTTCGCCGTCTGCGTCGCGATCGGCCTGGTGACCGACAACTTCGCCGTCCTGATCGTCACCCGCTTCCTGTGCGGCCTGGCCTACGCCGGATTCTGGGCGGTCGCCGCCGTCACCGCGATCGGACTCGTCACCCCCGACCGCACCGCACGGGCCTCCGGCGTGGTGGTCAGCGGCCTCAGCATCGCCATGGTCGGCGGCGGCCCGGCCGGCGCGTTCCTCAGCCACTTCACCGGCTGGCGGGGCGGGTTCTGGGCGGTGGTCGCCCTCACCGTCCTCGGCGCGGTGGCCACCGCGATCGCCGTCCCCGCGACCAAGGCGGCCCAGGAACCCAGCGTGCGCCGCGAACTGCGCACCATGCGCCGGCCGCAGCTCTGGGTCGTGTACGCCGCGACCCTGCTCAGCACCGCCGCGTACATGATCTCGTACAACTACCTGGCGGCCTTCCTCACCGACATCACCGGAGTCGACGCCGTGTGGGTGCCGCCGATCCTCGTCCTGTTCGGCATCGGCGCCTTCATCGGCCTGTCCATCGGCGGCCGGATCGCCGACGGACGCCCCCACCACGCCCTCCTCATCGGAGCCGGCGGCATCCTCGCCACCTCGGTGCTGCTCGCCGTCCTCGCCGACCACGCCATCGCCGTCGTCGCCCTGGTACTCCTCCTCGGCGTCGCCGGATTCGTGCTCAACCCGGCCATCTACGGACGGGTGTTCACCGTGGCGGCCGACGCGCCGACGCTCGCCGGAGCCACCGCCGTCTCCATGTTCCAGCTCGGCATCAGCCTGGTCCCGGTCCTCGCGGGCGTCGCCCTCGGCGCCGGCGCCGGACTGACCGCCATCCCCTGGCTGGGCGCCGGCCTGGCCGTCCTCACCGTCCCGGTCGTCCTGATCGACCGGACGATGGCCCGCACCCGGGCGCGCAGCCCGCGGACGAGCGAGGACTGACACCTCGCCCCTCCGCTCCCAGGTCCGCGCTCCCGTATCCCGCCACCGACCGGAGCGGCCGGAGGAGTTCTCCCCCGGAACTCCTCCGCCCGCTCCCCTCACGGAGGATCCCATGGACAACGAACTCGGTTACGAACTCGGATACTGGGTGGTGTCACAGATCCAGAGCCCGGACCGTCCGACACCGTCGACCTTCACCCTGCTGGACCAGGAGTGGGACCTGCTCCCCGACGTCTTCCCGCCCTTCACCGACCCCGGCCCGGGACTGTTCGCCTCCTGGGTGCCGTACGAGAAGGGCATCCGCTTCCTGGAGATGGGCTGCGGCGCGGGCGTCGCCGCGGTGCTCGCCGCCCAGCGCGGCGCCGAGCGGGTGGTCGCCCTGGACATCAACCCGGCCGCGGCCGAGAACGCCCGCCGCAACGCCGTCCGGCACGGCGTGTCCGACCGGGTCACCGCCCTGGCCAGTGATCTCTTCGACGCCCTGGAGCCCGCCGAACCGTTCGACCTCGTCTTCTGGAACACCCCGTTCATCGAGGCACCCGACAGCCGCCCCTACGCCGGCCAGATCGAACGCGCGGTCTTCGACCCCGGCTACGCGATGGTGCGCCGCTTCTTCCGGGACGTCGTGCCCCACCTGGCCCCCGGCGGCCGGATCTACCTCGGCACCAGCGAGGCCATGGGCAACACGGACAAGATGCTGCGCGCCGCCGCCGACGCCGGCTTCGAGGGCCGCCGCCACCGCAGCGAGTCCGTCGGCCTGCCCGCCGCGGACTTCCCCGCCTCGCCCGTCGTCGCGGCCCACACCGACGACCGCGGAATCGTCGCCATGGACTTCACCCTCTACGAGTTCCTGCGCGGCTGACCCCGGCACCACTTCTGACACATGCGCACGCACACGCACACACGGCAGGGCGACACGACCGCCCCGGAAGATGGGAATCTGATGAGCGCCAACGGGAACGCGAACACCACCGGCTACGACGTCGTCATCGCCGGCAACGGAGTCCTCGGACTCTCGCTCGCCTGGGTCCTGGCACAGCGAGGACAGCGCGTCGCCGTGCTCGGACAGCCACACCGGCCCTGGGCCGGATCGGCCGCGGCCGGGGCCATGCTCGGCTGCTTCGGCGAGGTCACCACCTCGCTGCTCGCCACCGAGCACGGGCGGGCCAAGCTCGAACTCGGCATCCAGGCCGCCAAGCTCTGGCCGCGCTGGCTCGGCGAGCTGGAGGCCGACACCGAGGGCGCCCCCGTCAAGACCGCCGACGGCACCACCGTCATCCTCAACACCATCGGCACGGCCGAGATCGACGACGCCAACTACAACGCCATCCGGGCCGAGCTCACCCGCTACGACGAGCCCTTCGAGGACGTCGAGCCCACCGACCTCGACTGGGTGGACGCCGAGCCGATCTCCCGCCCGCTGAAGGCGTTCCACATACCCGGCGAGCACGCCGTCAACGCCGCCGCCCTCCTGGAGCGGCTCGAACAGGCGGTGGTCCGGGCCGGCGCCACCCTCGTCCCCGAGTTCGCCACCCGCGTCGTGCACCAGGGCGAGCGCGTCACCGGCGTCGTCACCACCTCCGGGCGGACCATCAGCGCCGACCACGTCACCCTGGCCGCCGGCGCCAACAGCCAGGAACTCCTGGACAGCCTGCCCATCGGCCCCCGCGTCCCCCGCCTCGTCAGCGGCTACGGCGTCTCCTCCCTGATCAGGACCGTGGACGGCACCACCCCGGACAGCGTCATCCGGACCCCGAACCGCTCCTTCGCCTGCGGCCTGCACGTCGTCCCGCGCGGCGACGGCCACGTGTACCTCGGCGCCACCAACGTCATCTCCGTGGAGCCGCGCGACACCGCCGAGATGCGCGACCTGGTCTTCCTCCTCCAGTGCGCCCACCGCCAGGTCCGCCGCAACCTGTGGAACAGCGACGTCGCCAAGGTCCAGGTCGGCAACCGCCCGGTGTCCATGGACGGCTTCCCGCTGCTCGGCCACGGCGGCATGCAGGGCCTGTGGATCATGACCGGCACCTACCGCGACGGCCTGCACCTCTCCCCGCTCCTCGCCCAGGACTTCGCCGCCCGCATCCTCGGCGAGGAGCCGGTCGCCGACCTCGACCGCTTCGCGCCGCTGCGGCAGCCGCTGCGGACCGGCACCCGCGAGGAGATCGTCGACGTCCTCATCGACCACCAGATGGGCATCGGCTACGAGCAGGACTGGACGATCCCCGTCGAGTGGCACCACTGGATCGAGATGGACCTGCGCCCGGCCACCCTCGCCTGGGCGAACGAGCTCGACCCGGAGTTCACCCCGCCGGCCGAGCTGCTCTTCGCCTCCCGCTTCGACGCCGAGCTGGTCAGCCTGCTGCGCAAGTACTACGCGACCTGCCGCGAGCACGGCTGACCGCCGCTCCACGGTCCCGGCCCACCCACACCCACACCCACACCGCCGCCGTGCGGGCAGGGGCGGCCCGCCCCTGCCCGCACGGCACGTCGAGAAAGGACAGCCATGGCAGTCGAGCCCATCGACCCGCCCGGTCTCCCCAAGCCCTACGGCTGGCGGCAGTTGGCCGTCGGCACCGGCAGCCGGGTGGTCTTCCTCAGCGGCCAGACCCCCCGCACCGCCGACGGCGAGCCCGTCGGCATGGGCGACCTCGCGGCCCAGACGGAGCAGGTCTACCTCAACATCGCGACCGGACTCGAGGCCGCCGGCGCCACCTTCGACGACGTCCTGCGCCTGACGATCTACGTCGTGGACTGGTCGCTCGACAAGTGGGAGGCCATCACGGAGGGCGCCCAGCGGGCCGCGGCCAAGCTGGGCGCGGACGTCGTCCGGCCCACCACCCTGGTCGGCGTCGCCACGCTCGCCGAGCCCGACTTCCTCATCGAGATCGAGGCGACCGCCATCGCCGCCTGACCCGCCCCGCACACCCGTGAGGCCCCGCCGGAATCCGGCGGGGCCTCACGGGCGTGCGCGGGGTCAGTGCTGTTTGGCGAGGAGGTCGTCGATCACCAGGGCCACCGTCTCCGGCGAGGGCAGCGCCGGGTGGTGGCTGACGGTGCCCGTGGTCGGGTCGAAACCGTCGTGCCACTCCGGCTCGTTGACCAGCCCGCCGTCCTCCCGGATCCGCGCGATGTTCCGCTGCACGGCCGGCTTGTGCCACATCTTGGCGCCCATCACCGGGAAGTAGACGACGGGGTAGTCCACCGACAGCGCCACCGTCATCAGACGGTTGGGCGCGGCCCCGCCCGCAGCGGCGGCCAGCGTGTGGGCGGTGGCCGGCAGGACCGCGAGGATGTCGTGGTCGGCGGCGAGCCGCGACGGCTTGTCCGTCGGCCAGTCGGCCGGCGACTCCCCGTGCACCACCCGCTCGGCGAAGAGCGCGAGGCTCTCGGGCGAGACGAACGAGGCCGCGGTGTGCGTGAGCAGCACCGTGAACGTGCTGCCGGCGATCTGCCGGCGCATCGCCTCGATATACGACGGAAGGCGGGTCACCGCAATCGATCCGGTGGCTCCGACGAGTATGCGTTTCCCGGCTGTCCCCGGGGAGTTCCGAATTTCCATGCCCCGATGATGTCGCCGTGGTCCCGCCCTCGGTCAATGGTCGAATCCGGCCTGGGGCACGGGAGTCGGGCGCCGGTCCAGCGCCGGTCGAGTGCGGGCCAAACCCTACGGTCGTCCCTACGGTCGGACCGTATTGAGGCCCTATACCGCCCCTCCTAACCTCCCTTTTCGTATGGGAATTCGAAAGCCCGTCAGGGCATCTGATTGAAAAGGGGCGGATCTCGATGGAGGATCTTTTCGCGGAGCTGCGCGGCGGGGCCGGCCACCCCCGCCTGGACGACACCCGGCTGCCCGACATCAAGCCGCGGCCGGAGCACCGTCACGAGCCCTTCCCGCTCACCGACATCCAGCAGGCGTATCTGATCGGCCGCCACAAGGGCCTGGAACTCGGCGGCATCTCCAGCCAGTACTACCTGGAGTTCGACTGTCCCGGCCTCGACCTCGCCCGGCTCACCGAGGCCCTGCGGAAGGTCGTCGAGCGGCACGAGGCGCTGCGCACGGTGGCCGGCCCCGACCAGACCCAGCGGGTCCTCGCCGCCGGCGAGGTGGAGCCGTACGTCATCCGCACCACCGATCTGCGTGGCCTCGCCGCCGAGGAGCAGGCCGCCGGGATCGAGCGGATCCGGACCGAGCTGACCGAGCAGGTCCTGCCGGTGGACCGAGCGCCGCTCTTCGACATCCGGGCCACCCTGCTCGACGACGACCGGCTCC
This sequence comes from Streptomyces sp. NPDC006339, assembly GCF_040612775.1. Lineage (NCBI taxonomy): Bacteria > Bacillati > Actinomycetota > Actinomycetes > Kitasatosporales > Streptomycetaceae > Streptomyces > Streptomyces sp. NPDC006339. The sequence goes on along the minus strand of NZ_JBEXQW010000022.1, from coordinate 72,532 downwards.
GCCTGCACCTCGCCGTGGACCTGCTCTTCCTCGACATGCGCGGACTGCGCCTCCTCCTCGACGAGTGGCGCCGCTTCTACGACGAGCCCGGCCGGCGGCCCGAGCCGCTGGAGCTGTCCTTCCGCGACTACGTGCTCGCCCAGGAGGAACTGCGGGACGACGCCCTGGGCCGGGAGGCCGCCGCCTACTGGGCGGACCGCCTCGACACCCTGCCGCCCGCGCCCGAACTGCCGCTCGCCGCGGCGCCCGAGCAGCTCGGCACCCCCCGCTTCGTACGGCACCGGGCCCTGCTCGCGCCGGAACGCTGGGCGGCGCTGCGGGAGGCGGCCGGTCGGCACGGGCTCACCCCGACCGGCGTGCTGCTCGCGGCCTACACCGAGGTGGTGCGGACCTGGTCGCGCCGGCAGGAGTTCACCCTGACCGTCACCCAGTTCCACCGGCTGGGCCTGCACCCGCAGCTCGACGCCGTCATGGGCGACTTCCTCGCGCCGAGCCTGCTCGCCGTCCGCGGCGCCGCCGAGGAGACCTTCGCGCAGCGGGCGCGCGGTGTGCAGCGGCAGGCCCTGGAGGACCTGGCGCACTCCTCGTACGGCGGCATCAGGGTGCTGCGCGATCTGGCCCGCCGCGGGGACGACGGCCGGGCCTCGATGCCCGTTGTCTTCTCCAGCACGCTCGGCGCCGACGCCGGTGCCCGCGCCGGTGACGGTACGGCGGACGCGGGACGCCTGGAGGCGTTCGGCGAGCTGGTCCACGACCACAGCCGCACCCCGCAGGTCTGGCTGGAGAACCAGATCCTCGAACGGGACGGCCGCCTCTCGGTCAACTGGAACGCGGTCGAGGGCCTGTTCCCCGACGGCACCCTGGAGGCCATGTTCGAGGCGTACACGACCCTGCTCGACCGGCTGGTCGACGACCCCTCCGTATGGGACGCCACCCGCGGGATCGTGCCGCTGCCGGCCGCGCAGCGCGAGGAGCGCGAGCGGGCCAACGCCACCGCCGAGGACATCCCGCCGGCCCTGCTGCACGAGCTGGTCGCCGAGGCGGCGGCCCGCCGGCCCGACGCCGTCGCGGTCGTCACCCCCGGCACCGAGACCACCTTCCGCGAGCTCACCGAGAACGCCCACCGGATCGCCCACCGGCTCATCGACGGCCCCGGCACCGCGCCGAACGAGATCGTCGCCGTGTCCATGCGGCCGGGCGCGGCCCAGTACTCCGCGCTGCTCGGCGTGCTGCACTCCGGCGCCGCGTACGTGGCCATCGACCCCGAACTGCCGGAGGAGCGGCGCCTGAAGCTGCTCGCCCGCTGTTCCGTACGGGCCGTGGTCACCGAGCCGGAACTGCGCGACACCCTCGTCTGGCCGCCGGACGTGACGGTCCTGACCGCCGAGGACGAGGCCACCCGCGCCTGCTCCACCGAGCGGCCCGCGCGCCGGCAGGGCCACGACGACCTGGCGTACGTCATCTTCACCTCGGGCTCCACCGGCGAGCCCAAGGGCGTCATGATCACCCACCGCAGCGCCGCCAACACCGTGCAGGACATCAACCGGCGCTTCGGCGTCGGCGAGGACGACCGGACGATGGCGCTCGCCCCGACCGGCTTCGACCTGTCCGTGTACGACGTCTTCGGCGTCCTGGGCGCCGGCGGCGCGATCGTCGTGCCCGACCCGGCGCGCGCCAACGACATCGCCCACTGGTCGCAGCTCATCGGCCGCTACGGCGTCACCATCTGGAACAGCGTGCCCGCGCCCATGCGGATGTGGATCGACTCGCTCGGCGACGGGGGAGTGCCGCGCGGCTGCCGTCTGCGGCTCGCCCTGCTCAGCGGCGACTGGATCCCGGTCGACCTGCCGAACCGGATCCGCGAGAAGATCCCCGCGATGCGGGTGATCAGCCTCGGCGGCGCCACCGAGGGCTCGATCTGGTCGATCCACCACCCGATCGAGAACGTCTCGCCCGAGTGGTCGAGCATCCCCTACGGCAAGCCGCTCGCCAACCAGACCATGCACGTGTTCAACCCGTGGCTGGAGCCGTCCCCCGTCGGCGTCACCGGTGAGATCTTCATCGGCGGCGTCGGCGTAGCCCAGGGCTACCTCGGCGACCCCGAGCGCACCGCCGAACGCTTCCTCGTCCACCCGGTCACCGGGGAGCGCGTCTACCGCACCGGCGACCTCGGCCGCTACCTGCCCGGCGGCGACATCGAGATCCTCGGCCGCGAGGACTTCCAGGTGAAGATCAACGGCTATCGCGTCGAGCTCGGCGAGATCGAGGCCGCGCTGCTGCGCCAGGACGGCGTGCGCACCGCGCTCGTCACCGCGCCCGCCCACGCCCGTACCGGACAGCGCCAGATCGCCGCGTACGTCGTCCCCGAGCCCGGGGCCGAACCGGACCCCGCCGACCTGCGCGAGGCGCTGACCGCCCTGCTGCCCGGCTACATGGTGCCCAGCCGCTTCCTCACCCTGGACACCCTGCCCCTCACGGCCAACGGCAAGATCGACCACAAGGCGCTGCCCACGCCGTGGAACGACGACGCCGACACCGCCTCCGCGCGGGTGGCGCCGCGCAGTCGGATCGAGCGGCGGCTCTTCGCGCTCTGGACCCAGCAGCTCGGCCACAGCGACTTCGGCGTGGAGGAGGGCTTCTTCGACATCGGCGGCGACTCCCTGCACGCCGTCGGCCTGCTCGCGCTGCTGCGCGCCGAGTTCGGCATCGAGGCCGACACGGAGCAGGAGATGGTCGAGGGCCTGTTCATGAACGCGTCGATCGCCTCGTTCGCCGAACTGCTCGCGAACGCCGAGGAGACCGGCGAGACCGGCGAGGCCGGGGAGCCCGGGACGACCGCGGTGCTCGTGGACACCGAGGAGGCCGCCGCATGAGCCGCCGGCCCGTCACCGCCGCGGAGGACCGCGAGTGGGAGTACGTGATCGTCGGAGCGGGCTCCGCCGGAGCCGTCACCGCCGCCCGCCTCGCCGCCCGCGACTCCGGCGACGTCCTGCTCATCGAGGCCGGCGAGGACCAGCCGCGCCCCCGGGACCGGGCCCACCCGCTGGCCGACGCCGGGCGGCTCGTCCTGGCCGGCCACAACTGGGACTACCGGGCCAACCTCCGCACCAGCGACCGCCTGGAGGAGCTAGTCAGGGGCGGCGGCCCGGCGGCACCCGAGACCGCTGCCGCCGGTGCCGCCGGTGGCCGGGCGGCGGCCCGGGCGCTGCGCGAACGCTTCCCGTACCAGCTCGGCAAGGTCGTCGGCGGCGGCTCCGCCGTCAACGGCGCCATCGCCCTGCGCGGGCTGCCGCGCGACTTCGCCGCCTGGGAGGCCGCCGGCAACCCGGACTGGTCCTGGGAGCAGGTGCTGCCGTTCTACAAGGACATCGAGAACGACGCCGACCACCCCGGCCCGCTGCACGGCGACAGCGGCCCGCTGCCCATCCGCCGCACCCCGCGCGACCGGGTGCACCCGCTGGACGCGGCGTTCTGGGAGGAGTGCAACCGGCAGGGCGTCGGCGACCTGCTCGACCTCAACGACGGCCGGGAGGCCGGCGTCGGCCCCATCCCCGGCAACGCCGTGGACGGCGAACGCGTCGACGCCTCCACCGCCTTCCTCGCCGGCGTCCGCGCGCTGCCCACGTTCCATCTGCGCACCGGCGTCCGGGTCACCCGGGTGCTCTTCGACAGGAACCGGGCCGTCGGCGTGGAGGCCGAGACCGACGGCGGGCTCACCACGATCCGGGCGCGGCACGTCGTGCTCAGCGCCGGCGCGGTCGGCACCCCCGTGATCCTCCAGCGCTCGGGCGTCGGCCCGGCCGGACTGCTCGGCGCCCTCGGCATCCCCACCGTGGCGGACCTGCCCGGCGTGGGCCGCGACCTGGTGGACCACCCCTCGGTCGTCATCTGGTCCAGGCCGGCCGACGGGGTCTGCACCCCGGGCCTGCCCTGGCGCCAGGTCGCGGCCCGGATGAGCAGCGGCCACGACGACGAGGTCGACATCCAGGTGGGCCTGCTCAACAACGTGGAGAGCCACACCATCCCCGGCTTCGTCGACCGGCTCGGCTGGCCGCTCGTCGTCGGCATCTCCGTGATGCTGATGCGCCCGCGCTCCCGCGGCCGGGTCTTCCTGGACACCGCCGACCCGTACGCCGCCCCCGTCATCGAACTGGGCATCGGCACCGACCCCGAGGACGTGGAGCGACTGTGCCACGGCGTGCGCCGGGCCTGGAGCTTCCTGCGGTCCCCGGGCCTGTCGAGCCGCCTGGTCAAGACCCAGTTCTGGAGCGACCGCATGGTCGCCAACGACGGCGTGCTGCGCAGCGGGGTCCGGCACATCATGAACCCCGGCTGGCACGCCTCCGGTTCCTGCCGGATGGGGCCGGAGACCGACCCCTGGGCGGTCGCCGACCAGGAGGGCCGGGTGTACGGCACCGAGAACCTGCGGATCGCCGACGCCTCGCTCTTCCCGACCATCCCCAGCGCCCCCACCAACCTGACCACCCTGATGCTGGCCGAGAAGCTGGCCCGCAGTACGAAGGAGTGACCGTGCAGCCCGTATCAAGGCCCCCGGTACGGCTCTACTGCTTCCCGCACGCCGGGGCGACCTCGCTGGTCTACCGGGGCTGGCAGCCGCTCGGCGAGCCGCACCTGCTGGTCCGGGGCGTCGACGCCCCGGGCCGCGGGACCCGCCGCCGGGAGCGGAAGGCCGCCGGCTACCACGCCCTCGTGCGGTGCATGGCCGAGCAGGTGGTGGCCGATCTGCTCGCCGAACGCGCGCGCGTGCCCGGTCTGCGCTGGGCGACCTTCGGCCACAGCTTCGGCTCGACGACGAGCCTGGCGGTGGCCGCGGAGGTGACCCGCCAGGTCGGCGTCGCGCCGGAGCGGGCCGTGCTCTCCGGCGCGATCCCGCCCGCGCTCCAGCGGCCCGGCCCGCTGCTCGACTCCGTGTCCGAGGAGGAACTGCTCGCCCGCACCGCCGCCGACGGCGGGACACCGCCCGCCGTCCTCGCCGACCCGACGATGAGCCGCATCCTGCTGCGGATGCTCCGGGAGGACGACGCCGTCCGGGCCGAGTTCGCCGCCGAGGCGTCCGGACTGCGGGTGGACTTCCCGCTCACCCTGATCGCCGCCCGCCAGGACGTGCACGCGCCGCCGGAGAAGGTCTGGGGGTGGGCCGCGCACAGCACGGCCCCGGTCCGCCGGATCGAGATCGACGGCGGCCACTTCGCGGCCGTCCAGCGCCCCAAGGACACCCTGACCGCCATCGCCGACGACACCGACCCCGGAAAGGGGTGACCGCCCCATGCCACGCAGCAGGTACGAGGCCGAGCACGAGCAGTTCCGGGTGACCTGCCGGGAGTTCCTCCAGCGCGAGGTCCTGCCGCACCACGCGCGCTGGGAGCGGGAGGGTATCGTCGACCGCGAGGTGTGGCGTAGGGCCGGGCAGGCCGGGCTCCTCGGGATCGGCGTCGACCCCGCGTACGGCGGAGGCGGCGAGCCCGACTACCGCTACCCGGTCGTGTTCTCGCAGGAGATCATGTGGGCGCGGGCCACGGCCCCCGGCTTCGTCGCCCACAACGACGTCATCGCCACCTACCTCACCGAGCGGACCACCGAGGAACAGCGCAAACGGTGGCTGCCGGGACTGTGCGCGGGCGAGCTGATCGCCGCGATCGCGATGAGCGAGCCCGACGCCGGCTCCAACGTCGCCGACATCCGCACCACGGCGGTCCGCGACGGCGACTCCTACCTCCTCAACGGGCAGAAGACCTTCATCACCAACGGCGAGAACGCCGACGTCGTCGTGGTCGCCGCCAAGACCGCACCCGAGCGCGGCGCGCAGGGCATCAGCCTGATCGTGGTCGAGCGCGGCACGCCCGGCTTCACCCGGGGCCGGCGCATGGAGAAGCTGGGCTGGCACGCCAGCGACACCTGCGAGCTGTTCTTCGACGACTGCCGGGTGCCGGCCGACAACCTGATCGGCAAGGAGAACGCCGGTCTCGCCTACATGATGGCCGGACTGCCCCGGGAGCGGCTGAGCATCGCCACCGTGGCGGTGGCCGCGGCCGAGCGGATGCTGGCGGACACCCTCGAATACGCCAAGACCCGCGAGGTCTTCGGCCAGACCGTCGGCAGCTTCCAGCACAACCGCTTCCAGCTCGCCACCATGGACACCGAACTCACCATCGCCCAGGTCTTCCTCGACCACTGCGTCGCCGAACTCAACGCCGGGCGGCTGTCGGTGACGGACGCCGCCAAGGTGAAGTGGTGGACCACGGAGCTCCAGGTCGACATCGCCAACCGCTGCCTCCAGATCCACGGCGGCTACGGCTATCTGAAGGAGAGCGCGATCTCCCGGGAGTGGGCCAACAGCCGGGTCCAGACCATCTACGGCGGCACCACGGAGGTGATGAAGGAACTGATCGGCCGGTCCCTCGGCCTCTGATCCGTCCCGCGGGTGCCCCGGTCCCGGCCGACATGGCCGGGACCGGGGCACCCGCGGTCCGAAAACCGCACCTCTGGTTGCGAGTTCGGAAACCCGTCGTTCTAATGACGGCGTGGAGCAGTCACCGACGATCACCCAGGCCCTGTCCGCTGTCGGTTCCCGGCTCAGGCGGGTGCGTACCGCCCGTGGTGTCACCCTCGCCGCGCTGTCGGAGGCCACCGGCATATCCAAGAGCACGCTGTCCCGGCTCGAAGCGGGCCAGCGCCGCCCCAGCCTCGAACTGTTGTTGCCCATCGCCCAGGCCCACCAGGTGCCCCTCGACGAACTGGTCGGCGCCCCGGAGGTGGGCGATCCGCGCGTCCGCCTCAAGCCGCACGCGGTGAACGGCAACACGGTGCTGCCGCTGACCCGCCAGCCCGGCCCCCTGCAGAGCTACAAGATGATCCTGCCGGCCAGTCGCTCCACCCCCGAGCTGTGCACCCACGAGGGCTACGAGTGGCTGTACGTCCTCTCCGGACGGCTCCGGCTCGTCCTCGCGGACCACGACCTGGTCCTCGGACCCGGCGAGGTGGCCGAGTTCGAGACCCGGCTGCCGCACTGGTTCGGCAGCACGGGGGAGGGGCCGGTCGAGGTCCTCAGCGTCTTCGGCCGCCAGGGCGAACGGATGCACGTCCGCGCCCGCCCGACACGCCGGACGCCCGCCTCCGGCGAGTGAGCCGGGGCGGGCGCAGGGGGCCTTGAGGGCTTTCGTCCGCTCAGGACGCGGTGACGGACACCTCGGAGCCCTCCCGGGCGGCGCGGTGGGCGGCGAGGTCGCGCTCGATCTCCTCGTCCACCAGGTCGTGGTTGAGGGCGAAGGCGGCGGCCGCGCCCATGCCGGCCGCGGTGACGGCCTGCGCCCGCGGGTCCACCACGTTGCCCACGGCCCACAGACCGGGGCGGCTGGTACGGCCCGCGCGGTCGGTGACCAGCCAGCCCTGCTCGTCCTTCTCGCAGCCGAGGCCGTCGAAGGCCCCGTCGTTGGGCGTCATCTTCGGGAACAGGAAGACGCCGGCGCACTCCACCGTCCGCCCGTCGGCCAGCTCCACCGCGTGCAGCCGGCCGTCCTTGCTCAGCAGCGTGGACACCGGGCCCTCGACGACCTCGACACCACGGGCGTCCATGCGCTCGCGCTCCTCGTCGGCGAGCGGGCGGCTGTGCGGCACGTACACGACGTGCGACGACCACTGGCGCAGCAGCAGCGCCTGCCCGGGCGAGGCCGGGTGCACACCGAGCACGACGATCGGCTGGTCGCGGACCTCGTAACCGTGGCAGTACGGGCAGAAGTGCACGTCCTCGCCCCACATCGCGCGCACGCCCGGGATCTCGGGCAGTTCGTCGCGCAGACCCGTGGCGAGCACCACGTGCCGCGCGTCCAGGGCCGCACCGCCCTCCAGGCGGACCACGTACCCCCCGTTCTCCCCGGCCTCGACCTGATCCACCCGCCCCTCGATCCGCACCGCCCCGTACCGCGCGATCTCCGCGCGCCCGGTCTCGAGCACGGTGAGCGGCGGGACGCCGTCACGGGAGAGGAAGCTGTGCATGTGGGCCGAGGGAGCGTTGCGGGGCTCCCCGGAGTCGACGACGGCGACGGTACGACGGGCCCGCGCGAGCACGAGCGCGGCATTCAGCCCGCCCGCCCCGCCACCTATCACGATGACGTCGTACGAGGTTCGGTTGCTGCTGTGGTCCTTGGCGCCGGTCATGGCGATCACCTCCGCCGCCAGACTGCGACCCCCGGCCCCACCGGGCAATCTTTGTTGCCGTTCCCGGGACAGGACCCTCGCTCTTCGTCGTCGCCGTCCGCGTCCGTCGTCGGCTTCTGGTGTGAAACGACGAAGCACGGCGGTCTTTCCGGCGCAATCTCATGGTCTCACCCAGTAGGTCTGCCGACGGCGTGGCCTTTACGTTCACCAGGTCGAGGGCGTGCGGCGGAGGGGGAAGTCGTGGGAGCAGTGGCGTCCGTGCTGGCGGCAGCCGTGCTGTGGGGCACTGTCGGGCCGGCCCAACTGTGGGCTGACACCGGTGTGCACCCCGTGTCCCTGGGGGCCTGCCGGATGCTGCTGGGCGGGTTGGTGCTCAGCCTGCTGACGGTGCGTCCGGAAGGGCTGCGCATGTTGAGGCGGCCGGGGGCGGGGCGCTGGGTGGTGCTGAGCGTGCTGGTGACGGCGGCATTCCAGGTCTGCTTCCTGCAGGCGGTCGAACGGAGCGGAGCGGCCCTGGCGACGGCCGTCGCCTTCGGGACCGTGCCCGTGGTCGGCGGGCTGTGCGCCCGGGTGCTCCGTGCCGAGCGGCCGACGCGGCGATGGCTGCTCGGGACGGTCTGCGCGGTGGCCGGGATCGGTCTGCTGCTGTTGCCCGGCAGCGGAGCCCGGGTGGATGTGGCGGGGGTGGGGTTCGGCGTCGTGGCCGGGGCGAGCTTCGGGATCTACATCGCGGCCTCGAAGGAACTCGGCGCGCGCGGCGTGGATCTCGCCGCCGCGGCACCGGTGAGCGTTCTCTGCGCGGGGCTGCTCGTGTCCCCGTATCTGCTGGCGGCGCCGGAGGGGTTGTCCGGCCTGGCCACCGGCCGCTCGGCCGCCCTGATCGGATGGCTCGGACTGGGGACGACCGCGCTCGGGTACCTGTTGTTCACGCGCGGCGTGGGCAGGCTCAGCGCCGCCACGACGGGGACGCTGAGCCTGACCGAGCCCCTGGTCGCGACGGTGCTGGGAGTGGTCGTGCTCGGCGAGAGGCCGGGCGCCCCCGCCGCGGCCGGCGCGGTACTGCTGCTGCTCGGGCTGGTTCTCGTGTCCCTGCCGGAGCGGCACCGTACCGTGCCGGCGGCCGCGCCCCCGACCGGGCCGGGGATCACGGCGGGAAAGCGGTGACCGTCTAACGGTCCTGGTAGGTGCTCATCCTGGTGCGGACGTGATCGGAGAAGAACAAGGGGCCGATGGCGTCGGCCCAGGCCATGCCCTCCGGCGTCAGCACCAGCCTTCCGCCCTTCTCCCGCAGCCAGTGCCGCTTCAGAAGGTTCTCCAGTTGCGGGCCGAAGTCGTCCTCGAAGCGGGTGGCGAACCGCTGCTCGTACGCGGCCGTGCGCAGGCCGGTGGACTCCAGCAGGTGCTGGAGCACGTACATCCGGCGCCGCTCGCCGTCGTCCATCCGGAACGCCCACTGGGCGCGCCGGAACTGCTCGGTGGGGGTGGCCGTGTAGTCGTCGATGATGCGGCGCACCTCCGGCACCGCCACCGCGTAGTCGGTGGTGTAGTGGAGGTCGGTGGTGAACGAGCGTGCGCCCACGCCGAGTCCGACCATGCCGGCCTGCTGGTTGTACTCGCTGATGCTGCTGCCGTCGGTGTCCTCGACGGCGGCGGTACCGAGGCGCCGGAAGACCCGCATCGAGGTCTGCTCGAATCCGGCGGAGAGCAGGTAGTCGCGGCCGTAACGGTAGAGCCGCAGCCGCTGGTCGTTCCAGTCCGCGAGTGTCTTGGCGTGGCGGGAGCTGAGCCCGGTGAGCGGGCGCACGTACAACGGGTACAGGTAGACCTCCTCCGGCTGCCAGGCGAGGGCGGCGTCCAGCGAGATCTTGAAGGTGCGCTCGGTCTGGCCGTCGATGCCGTAGATGAGGTCGATGTTGAGGATGGGGAAGTCCGCCTCCTTGAGGCGAGCGAGTGCGGCCTCGACCTCCGCCCGCTTCTGCGGGCGCACGGCCGCGCGGGCTTCCTCGTCGATGAAGCTCTGCACCCCGATGCTCAACCGGGTCGCGCCGCGCTCGCCGAGTACGGCGATCCGGTCGGCGGTGGCCGTGGCGGGTGACGTCTCCACCGACCAGGAGGCGGTCTTGAGGTCGGCGCCCATGATGTTCTCGCTGACGTCGCACAGACGAGTGAGCTCGGCCGCCGTCAGGTAGGTGGGAGTGCCTCCGCCGAACGCGGCCAGCGTGAACCGGATCGGCTCTCCCTTGGCCTCCAGTGCCTCACGCGTGACCTGTGCCTGCCGCTCCAGGGTGTCGAGGAAGCGGTGGGTGACTTCTTCGGGGGCGCCGGTACGCGTGAAGAGGTTGCAGAAGCCGCAGCGCATCTCGCAGAAGGGGATGTGCACGTACAGGGATAAGGCGTCGAGGCGCTCCTTGGACCACAGCTCGCTGAGCAGCGGCCCGTCGTCCAGGAGGCGGTACGCCTTCTGGTGGGGATAGGCGTACACGTACTGCTCGTACGGCGTCGACGGCTCCGAGTCGCCGAGGGCACCCGGGAGGGCCGGCGTGGGGAGCAGAACAGGGTCGGGCATGACGGGAGTTGCCTCACTTCCAAAAACAGCGCGCGCCAGGGCTTCATGACCAGGCGTCACCGTATGGCCACAGCAAGCGGCAATTCCGCAGTGCAATGCACACAAAAACGCTGTGTTCGCATAGAGGTTCATATGCACTATCGGCGGAAGGATCGCTTCCCTGCCCGATGTCCCTGTATCGGTGATCGCCATGAAGAGACTTCTCCTCGCGGCCGGAGGCGGCGGCGACGCGATCACGGCGACCGTGATCCACGCCGCGTTGCACAGCCCGGGAACCCCGGCGCTCGTCCTGACCTACGCCTGGGAACGACTCGTCGTCGACCCCGTCCCGGGGCCCCGCCGCACCACCGACTTCACCGGCATCGAACGGGCCGCGCCCGAACTCGCCCTGCTCACCGAGAAGTCGGCGCCCATCGCCCCGGCCGGCTCCCTGCTCCCCCGACTGTCCGGCGCGCTCCGCCCGAGGCTGGGCCTCCTCGACCCGTACGACGGCACCATCGGTCTGGCCCGCCAGATCCGTGCGGCCGCCCACTGGTGCCGGGCCGACCGGATCGACCTGGTCGACGTCGGTGGTGACATCGTCGCCCGCGGCGACGAGCCGACGCTGCGCAGCCCCCTGGGCGACGCCCTGGCCGTCGCCGCCTGCGCGGCCACGGGTATCCCCACCACCGTGTACGTCGCAGGCCCCGGTCTCGACAACGAGGTGCCCTTGCCCGATCTGCTGCCCCGGCTCGGCGCACCCGCCTTCACCCTCGACCCGGTCCACACCGACGGCGTGACCGGTGTCTTCGACTGGCACCCCTCCGAGGCGAGCGCACTGCTGGTCGCTGCCGCTCGTGGGGTGCGCGGCGTCTGCGGCACCCGGGACGCACCACGCCCCCTGCTCCTCGACGGCACGGCCGCCGGCGTCCACCGGCTCACCCTGGAACGCGTCCTGGAACTGAACCCGCTCGCCCGAGCGCTGGCCGACTGCGCGGATCTGGACACGGCCGAGGACGTGTCCCGTACGATCTGCGGTTTCTCGGAGATCGAGCGCGAGCGGCACCGGGCGGCCCACGCACACCCCCGGGACGACGCGAGGCGGGAATGCGCCCCCCTGGTGAACGCCCCCCTCCGCGCGCGGTACGCCGCCTGGGAACGCGGCACACGGGCCGACGGCATCGAGTACGTCACCACCCGCCGGATCATCGAGGAGCTGGCCCTGAGCGGCGCGGAAGCACAGGCCCTTCTGCACGAACTCGGTCGGGCCACGCCTCCGCGAAGGGTGCCTCCGCTGTGGCGGCTCGTGGTGGACTGAAGAACCGAGCGCACTCCCCGCCGACGATCACCCTCAGTTACTATGCTCTCTTCGTGCCGGAGGCCGGCAGCAGGTCGACCGGCGGTCCCCGCTGCCAGGCCCCGCAGAAGTCGTCCGTGGATGGCAAGGCTGAAGAGATGGGTGGCCCGGGAAAGTGCTGCAAGAGGTCGTAGCGACCCGCTATGTCACGCCCCTGCGTGAGGGCGGCTCGCTCCCCGGGATCGTCGAGGCCGACGATCTCGGCACGTACGTCATGAAGTTGTCTACCTGGTGGCGCTGACCTGCATCGATGCCGCTGTGCCCACCTCTGACCTGCGCGGATAAGTCTTTCAGCGTCTTTCGGGATCGTGCTGCGTTATGCGGTTGATTCTCCCCACGCGCTCCCCAGGGCCGTCGATACTCCCCAGATTCTCCCCAGGAAGTACCGTTGCGGCGGGCCGTGGTGGCACGGGACATCATTCCGACCGAGGTGCTGCCAAGGGCACGCTGAGTGACCACCTGCGGGGGCAGTGCAGAAGCGTGGCGCCGAGCGGATGAGCGCAGGGCATGAGTCTGATGCTGCCTGAGCGGGCTCACCTTCGAACCTTGCTGTTGGAAGTCGATGTCTTTCCGATGACCCACCATGTCGAGTGCGTCGCGATCCTAGAGCCCGCCGCAGGCTCCCATGGCGCTCTGCGCGTTCATGACCGCGCCGATCCCCAGCGCGGCGAGCCCGGCACCGGCCACCTACAGACCGTGCCGTCCTGGACGGGCAGCCAGGAGACTGCCGGTGACAAGGGCGGCACAGCCCCACTGTTGGGCCGTCCCCGCCGCGCGGGCCTGGTGGATGCCGGTCTCGCCGGTGCGGCGCGGCTGGACGACGACCCGGGCCACCCATCCCGGCCAGTAGCAGGAGCGCCGCGAAGGGGGCACATGTGAGAACCGTCAGATGGCTCACTTCGGCTGTCAGCTGGCCGGAGACTGGTCCAGTTCGTGGTCGGTGCGGCGCCAGGACGGGGCGACAACGGCGAGGCCGCCGAGGACGATGAAGACGTCGGCGAGGTTGAAGGTGGGCCACCAGCCGGTGTGGAGGTAGTCGGTGACGACTCCGTCGACGGCCCGGTCGGCCAGATTGGCCGCCGCCCCGCCGAGGATGACCGCGAGCGTCCCGGCGGTGACGCGCGAGTGCGGGGCGGTGCGCCAGGCGAACACGGCGATCGCGGCGGTGATGGCGCTGGTGAAGGCGATCACCATCCACGCGGGGAGGGTGTCGCCGAGGGAGAAGGCGACACCGGGGTTGAACGCGAGGCGCAGGTCCAGCAGCCCAAGGTGCACCGGGGCGCCGGGCAGAGCGCTGTTCGCCCATGCCTTGGCCCCCAGGTCGATCCCGGCGGCTGTAACGGCCAGGGCCGCGGCGGCGGCCCGGGTGCGGGCCGCCGTCCGGGACGGGGCGGTGGGGTCAGTGGCATTCATCGGAGCAGGACTTCGTCTCGGTGCCGGCGGGCGCCTTGTCGTCCTCGCAGCCGTCGTCGCAGACCAGTTCGCCTTCCCAGGCTTCCTTGCCCTCCATGATTGCGAAGGCGGCGATGACGAAGCCGGCGACCGGGTCCAGCCAGGTCCAGCCGAACAGCGCGAAGGCGAGCAGACCGGCGAAGGTGGACACGCTCAGCCAGGCGCACAGCTTGGTCTCGGCGGCGTCCGCGACGACCAGCCGGGAGTTCATCTCCTGTCCGGCCTTCCGCTTGGCCCGGGCCAGCCACGGCATGATGATGATCGACACGCCGGTCAGCACGATCCCGACCAGCGAGGTGTCCGGCTTCTCGCCGCTGACCAGGTCGCGGATGCCCTCGACACTCACGTACGCGGCCAGCGCGAAGAACGTGATGGCAATGAACTTCAGCGCTCGGCGTTCCTTGACCTCGTCCGGCTCGCCGCCCTTGATCTCCGCGAGCAGACGCACCAGGACCACCACGGCTGCGGCGACCTCGATGCCGGAGTCCACCCCGAAGCCGATCAGGGAGACCGCCCCGGCCACCGCACCTGCGGAGATCGCGATGATCCCCTCGATCACGTTGTAGCCGATGGTGAACTTCGCGTACCGCACCGCGCGGCGGGCGGCGTGGCCGGTCACATCCGGCATCGCCGTGGTGGTGTTCTCGGTGCTCATCGGGGGGTGTTCTCCTTGATCGCGGTGCGGGCGCCGTAGGTGGGGCACAGGTCGACGGCCTCGCCAGTGGCGGCCAGGAGCCCTTCCGCAGCCGCCAGCAGGTCGAGCAGTTCCGGCCGGGCCAGGAAGTAGAAGGAGGCGCGGCCCTCGGCGCGGGAGTCGACCAGACTGCACTCGCGCAGACACGACAGGTGCGCCGAAATCGTCGACTGAGCCAGCCCCACCGCCCTCACCAGGTCGGTCACCCGTGCCTCGCCCTCGGCGAGGCGCATCAGGATGGCCAGCCGGGCCGGCTCCCCAAGGGAACGGAACAGCGCCACAGCAGGCGGCGGCGCATCACATTTGGCTGCGGCTCCCGCCGCCTCATTCATCGTCATGCAGCGATGATATCCATGTCGAGCAATGATTGAAAAGCGGCCAGTCGTGCTGTGGGCGAGGTGAGCGGGGACTCGCAGCGGGCTGAAAAGTTACCGCTGGGTTCCATCGCTCATGGGCGATGATATCGCTACGATCCGATATCGGAGTGGTCGGCGGGGTCCGGCCGCATCGATTCGGGGGTTGCCATGCAGGTTCTGATTGTTGAGGACGACCGGCGGATCGCGGACGCGCTCGGGGAGGCGATGCAGCGGTTCGGGCATGAGGTGGTGTGGGCGGCGACCGGGCGCGAGGCGCTGGCAGCGGCGGAGAAGACGGAGTTCGTTCTGTTGGACCTGGGGCTGCCGGACCTGGACGGGCAGGAAGTCTGCCGCCGGCTGCGGGAGCGGTCGTGGGTTCCGATCATCGCGGTGACTGCCCGGGCGGAGGAGGTGGACCGCATCATGCTGCTTCAGGCGGGTGCGGATGACTACCTGATCAAGCCCTACAGCATGCGGGAGCTGCTGGCTCGGATGGACGCCGTGGCGCGGCGGGTGACCGGCCCGGCCGCGCCTGGGGCAGGTGCGGAGCCGCGTGAGGATTCTTGGTCTGCCGGGCCGCTGGTGCTGGATCTGCGCACTCGCCAGGTGGAAGTGCATGGAGAGCCTGTGAGTCTGACGCGGCGCGAGTTCGACCTTCTGGCGGCGCTGGCGGCCGATCCGGGCGCTGTGCGGGCGCGCGAGGACTTGATCAATGAAGTGTGGGACGCCAACTGGCACGGCTCGACACGAACCCTGGATGTGCATGTCGGCTCGCTGCGCAGCAAGTTGGGCGCGCGAGAGTGGATCGAGTCGGTGCGTGGCGTGGGCTTCCGGCTGGCGGTGCCCGATGCGGCGTGACGGCATCGGTCCCGCCCAGGCGGCATCGAAGGCCAGGCGTGAGGAGCAAGTGCGAAGGGGCACGGGCAGCGTGCGCCGTCATCTGGTGACGGCACTGGTGTCCTTACCGGCGGCAGTGCTGGTTCTGCTCGGGCTGCCGCTGGCTTTGGAGCGGGACGATCAGGCGGTGCGCCAGCTCACCCATGCCCGCATGGAGCAGGCGCGGCAGATGAAGGACCTGGCCGTCGAGGTGGCGCGCGGCGGTGGGTCGGCCACAGCACGGCAGCGGATCGCCGACTTCCAGGACCGCACCGGTGGCCGGGTGCAGGTCTACGACCTCACTGGCCGGGCGCTGGTGGGGGCCCTGTGCATCCTGTCGGCGGATGAGCTGCGTGAGCGGGAGCCGGTTCAGGCAGCGCTGCGCGGCGATGTGGTGGACTCCGCCGAGCAGAGGGTGTCCTGGCAGGCGGCTGAGTTGGTGGTCGCCGTGCCGGTCATCGAAGCCGGGCAGATGGTTGCCGTGATCGTGATCTGCTCCTTCCTGGACGAACTGCAGATCGACGTGTTGACGCAGTGGACACTGATCGGGGTCGTCGCCCTGTTCGCGTTGGCTGTGGGGGCCTTTCTGGCGGAGCCGTTGGCCCGGTGGATCCTGCGGCCCATCCGCCACCTGGAGCGCGCCGCCCGGGACTTCGCGGCGGGGGACCACCATGCGCGGGTGCCAGTCGGTCAGGGACCACCGGAACTGCGCGTGCTGGCAGAGACTTTCAATCACCTGGCAGAGCAGGTCCAGCATCAGGTACACGTGCAGCAGTCATTCGTCGCTGACGCCTCGCACCAATTGCGCTCGCCGCTGGTAGCCCTCTTCCTGCGCCTGGAGAACCTGGAGCCGTACGTCGACGGAGCCGGTGCTGCACGCCTGGGTCTGGCTCTGGCGGAGGCGGACCGAATGAGCCGCATTCTGAACGCGCTTCTTCTTCTCGCCCGCTCCGAAAGCCAGGGCCAGCCGAGGCAGCCGGTCGACGCACTGGCCGTACTGGAGGAACGGGTCGCGTCATGGCGGCTGGTCGCCGCCCCGAAATCGGTCGGCATCGACATCGACACGGCCGACGAACCCGACCAACTGGCCGCAGCGATCCCCGGGACCCTCGACCAGATCCTCGACGTCTTTCTCGACAATGCCCTGAAGGTCTCCCCTAGTGGCAGCCGCTTGAGGCTGCGCATCGTGAGCGACGGGCCGGTGGTGGCGGTGCAGTGCCAGGACCAGGGCCCGGGCATGAGCGCCGCCGACCGGTCCAGGGCCTGCGACCGGTTCTGGCGCGGCCCGGATGCCGCACCTGATGAGGGATCCGGCCTGGGGCTGGCGATCGCCGCCAGCCTGGCCCGCGCCAACGGCGGCGAAATTCTCCTGGAATGCGTGCCCACCGGCGGCCTGCACGCCGAGGTACGCCTGCCTGCCTGGCAGCCACAGCGCGAACCCTCCGCGTCCCGCCCGGCCATCGAACCGGCACGGGGGTGAACTCGCTCTGTTTCCTGTATTTGCCCTGCATGTGCGCTGCGGATCTGCTGATCCGCGCCTTTCTACGCTGACGCCGGTCGCCCGGAGTGCGGCTCACGATCAGTGCACGCCGGCGGCCGACACCGACGCCCTACACGACACAGCATCGGCCTTCAGCCGTCCCTTCCTTTTCTGCCGTTCGGGCGGTCCTGCCTGTCATATGGCCGTCCTCACCCCTAGGAGGAGGCGTGGGAACCCGACCCACTGCCCGCACCACCGTCACAGCCGACGCACCCGCCGCCGGCCCGCCGCCACCGCCCGCCGGGGGTCTGGCGCGATTGGGAGCGTGGCTGGCGCGGCGCCGGGTGCTGGTACTCCTGGCCACCCTCGCCGCCCTGGTGGTGGCCGTCCCGTTCGGCTCGGATGTGGAGAGCCGCTTGTCCGAGGGAGGCATCACCTCTCCTGGCTCCGAGGCGGCCCGCGCCGATGACCTGCTCAACACCCGCTTCGAAGGCGGCTCCCCGCACCTGGTGTTCATCGCCAAGGCCACCGGTTCCGTCGATGCAGGCGAAGCCGCCCGCGAAGGCAGGGAACTGACTGACCGCCTCGCCAAGGAGAAGGGAGTCGTGCAGGCTGCCTCCTACTGGACACTCGGCCAGGCCGACGCCTTGCGGGCCAAGGACGGTACGTCGGCTCTGATCATGGTGCGGCTGGCCGGTGACGAGGACCAGGTACGCAAGCACGCCAAACGCATCCTGCCCACTGTCACCGGCACGCAGGGCCCCCTCGAGGTCACGGCCACCGGAGCGACCGCGGTGCGCATGGAGATCGAGAAGCAGAGCGAGGAGGACCTGGTCAAGGCCGAGATGCTGTCGGCACCTCTGGTCCTGATCATCCTGCTGCTCGTGTTCGGCAGCGTGGTGGCCGCCAGTACCCCGCTCGCGGTCGGCGTGCTCGCCGTGATTGGGTCGTTCGTCGTACTGCGCCTGCTGGACATGGTGACCCAGGTGTCGGTGTTCTCGGTGAACATCACCACCGCCCTGGGGCTCGGCCTGGCGATCGACTACAGCCTGTTCATCGTCACTCGCTACCGCGAGGAGTTGGCGGCGGGACGCGACGTGCACCCGGCGATCGCCGAAACCATGCGCACCGCGGGCCGCACCGTGCTGTTCTCCGCGCTGACCGTCGCCCTGTCCCTGTCCGCCATGCTCGTCTTCCCCATGTACCACCTGCGGTCCTTCGCCTACTCGGGAATCGCCGTCGTGGTCCTGGCCGCGCTCGGCTCCGTCATCGTCCTGCCCGCCCTCCTCGCCGTCCTCGGGCGCCGGGTGGATGCATGGAACGTACGCCGACTGTGGCGGCGCACTGCCAAGGACAGCGGCGCGCACAGCGACCGGGAGGGGTTCTGGCATCGCCTCGCCATGGCCGTCATGCGCCGCCCGCTGCCGTTCGCCCTCACCATCGCCGCCGTCCTTATCGCCTTGGGCATTCCGTTCCTGCGTGTGGAGTTCGCCGACAGCGACGACCGGGTCCTGCCCGCCAGCTCCTCAGCCCATCAGGGTGCGCAGGTTCTGCGCGAGCAGTTCGACAGCCAGGAAGGCTCCCCCATCGCCGTCGTCCTGCCCGACGCCGATACGAAGGCGGACGCGGAGGGCGTCGCCGCCTACGCCCGCGCCCTGTCGAAGCTGCCGGACGTGGCCCGGGTGGACGCCGTGACCGGCTCCTACAGCGCGGGCAGCGAAGTGGCACCCCCCGGCGAGGTGTCTCAGCGGTTCGCCGCCACCGGCACTGAACCGGGCACGTGGCTGGCGGTGATCTCCGACACCGAGCCGTACTCCGAGCGCGGCATGGACCTGGTCGACGCCGTGCGCGCCGTCCCCGCACCGTCCGAGAGCCTGGTGGGCGGGCAGGCCGCCCTCCTGGTGGACTCGAAGGCCACCCTGGGAGACAAGCTGCCCTGGGCGCTGGGCATCATCGCGGCGTCCACCATGCTGCTGTTGTTCCTGTTCACCGGCAGTCTGCTCATCCCCCTCAAGGCCATCGTGCTGAACCTGCTCAGCCTCACGGCCACATTCGGCGCCATGGTCTACGTCTTCCAGGAAGGGCATCTGCGCTGGCTGGTCGGCGACTTCACCGTCACCGGTGCCATCGACATCGACACCCCGGTGCTGATGTTCTGTGTCGCCTTCGGCCTCTCCATGGACTACGAGGTCTTCCTCCTGTCCCGTATCAAGGAGGAGTACCACCGCACCGGCGACAACGTCAGCGCGGTCGCCTGGGGCCTGGAACGCACCGGCCGCCTCGTCACGGCCGCCGCCGTCCTCGTCGCCACCGTGCTCCTCGCCTTCGCCACCTCCGGCCTGACCCCGCTCAAGCTGCTCGGCGTGGGCCTGGCCCTGGCCGTCATTGTGGACGCCACCTTGGTTCGAGGCATTCTCGTGCCCGCCTTCATGCGCCTGGCCGGCCGCGCCAACTGGTGGGCCCCACGCCCCTTGGCCCGCCTTCACCAGCGCATCGGCCTCGACGACTAGCACCACGGCCCATGCAGCGCACTGCCCCGGCGTCCGCCAACGGATGCCGGGGCAGCGGCATGGCGGGCCCCGGCATTCCAGCCGGCCGGTACAAGGAACGTTTCACTCCCTTTCATGCGAAATCCTGAGCGAGAGCTGTACGCGTGTTGTGCGAGTCCTGCATCCGCGGTTCGTAGCGTCGTGGGTGTTGCCGAAGCCAGGACAACCCGCCTGGATTCGGTGGCAGTTCATCGATGGGTACACGATTGTGTGGGGGAATCCGGGTATGAAGTTCTTGCACCGTGAGCGCGCCGTTCTGGAAGAGGCGCTGCCCGGACTGGACCAGCAGCTGGCCGCACACCCGCTGATGGACCTGGAGACCCCCGGCGGGCCGACGCTCGCCGCGTTCACCGAGGCGGGTGGGCCGGGCCTGCTGGTTCCCGCCGAGCACGGCGGAGGCGGCGCCGACCTGCTGACCGCCGTGCGCGTGCAGCGCGCTCTGGGTGCCCGCTCCCCGTCCCTGGCCGTCGCCACCACCATGCACCACTTCTCCGTCGCCTCCCTGGTCGAGGCCGCGGCCCACAGCAGCGGCATGGAATGGATGCTGCTGGCCGCCATCGCCAAGGACCGGCTGCTGCTCGCCTCCGGCTTCGCCGAAGGCCGCACCGGCCAGGGCATCCTCACCCCCAACCTCACCGCCCGCGTCGACGGGGAGAAGGTGTGGCTGAGCGGGTCGAAGAAGCCCTGCAGCCTCGCCCGGTCGATGAACCTGCTGACCGCCTCGGTCGCCCTGCCCGGCCCCGACGGCACACCGCAGCTGGCCATCGCCCTCATCCCGGCCGACGCGCCCGGGGTCAGCGTGCGCCCGTTCTGGGCCAGCCCGATCCTGGCCGGAGCCGAAAGCGACGAGGTGCTCCTGGACGACGTGGAGGTGCCCGCCGAACTGATGGTGCGCACCGACGTCACCGACGACGGCCGCCTGGACCACCTGCAGACCGTCGGCTTCGTCTGGTTCGAGCTGCTGATGACCGCCAGCTACCTCGGGGCGACCTCCGCGCTCGTGGAGCGCACCCTGGCCAACACCAAGGTGGACGCGGCCGTACGTGCCGAATCCGCCACCGCCGTCGAAGCGGCTTTCCTCGCCGTCGAGGCGCTCGCCGCTTCCACCGATCCGATCGGTCAGGACGCCCTCACCCAGGCACTGATCTGCCGCTACGCCGCCCAGGACGCGATCAACCGCGTCCTCGCGATCACGGTGGAAGCTCTGGGAGGCATGGCCTTCATCTCCTCCGCCGACGTCGCCTACCTCAACTCCGCCTGCCGCGCGCTGGCCTTCCACCCGCCTTCCCGCGCCCGCATGGCCGCCCCGCTGGTGGACGCCCTGGCCGGCGAGCCGCTGTGCATCCCCTGACGCCGACGGCCGTTTCGCATTCCTTCACCGTCCCCACTACTGGTGTCCGCCAGACAAGGGACGTACGAGTTCCCGCCCCTGCCGCCGTGCGCCGTCTCACCGCGCGCGAGCCTCGGCCTGCGGAGTCTTTGTCCTCTCGCACGCGCAACGCTGCCCATCCGTGAGGTGCTCGAACGTGTCTTCCGTACCTACCGTCCTGCTCACCGGCGCATCCGGCGTCATCGGCACAGCGCTCATACCCGAACTCTCCGACTGCCATGTGATCGCCCTGATCCACCGCACCCCGGTCCCCGGCGCCGACGAACTGCTCGCCGGCGACCTGACCGCGCCCCGCCTGGGCCTGGATGCGGCCGCCTACAAGAAACTCGTACGGCGGGTGGACGCCGTGGTGCATTGCGCGGCGGTCACCGACTTCTCGAGCGGCCCCGAGGCCACCCACGCACTGAACGAGGCCGGCACCCGCCAGATCGTGCGGCTGGTCGATGACGCGGACGCGGTGCTCTACCACGTGTCCACCGCGTTCGTCGCGCGCACCGAACTGACCCGGACCCGGCGGGGCCACGATGCCGGTGAGGCCAGTGCCCGGCCCGAGGACTACCTGGACTCCAAGCGCGCCGGTGAGCAGGTCGTACGCTCCTCCGGCGTCCCGGCCGTGATCATCCGCCCCTCGGTCGTCATCGGGGACTCCCGCACCGGGGAGATCTCCGCCTTCCAGGGCATGCACGGCATCTTGACCGCCCTGCTGCGCGGCATGCTGCCCCTGGTGCCGCTGCCGCCCGCTTCACCCGTCGACTTCGTCCCCCAGGACGTCGTGGCCTCGGCCATCGCCGCGGTGCTTCGCGAGCGCCGGCGCGAGGGCGAAGTGTGGGTGACCGCGGGAGACCAGGCGCCGAGCACGAGCCGGGTCCTGCATCTGGTCAGCGAGGCGGCTGCCGAGGTGGGAATTGAGATGGCCATACCCCGTACGGTCGGCCCGGAGATGGTGGACCGGCTCATCCGCCCGGTGTTCATCGCCAACCTGCATCCGCGTGCCCGCCGCCGCTTCGACGACATGCTCGCCATGACGGCCCTGTTCGCCGGAGCGCGGGCCTTCCCAAGCAGTCTCGGCGAGCCCGGACTGCCTCCCCGCCTGGGTGCGGCAGACGTGGAATCCGCGCTGCGCGCCTCGGTGCTGCACCTCGCCCAGGCCCGCCGCGTGGGCCGCCGGTTCGCCGAGCAGGTGCCGGCATGAGCACCCTCGACACCACGTTCCGCACTGACACCGCAACCGTTGCAGACGTCCTGGACGGCTACCGGCGTCATCTCAGCCGAGGCCGCGCCCGCCTTGCCTCCCTGACCGGCGGGGCGATGGAGGTCGCCTCCGAGGGAGCGTACGTGTGGGACTCCGAAGGCAAGGAGTATCTCGACTGCGGTGGCTACGGCGTCTTCCTGCTCGGCCACCGCCACCCCCGTGTCGTCGAGGCGGTCATCGACCAGATCCGACGCCACCCCATGGCCACCCGAATTCTGCTGGAGCCCGTCGCGGCCACCGCCGCCAAAGCACTCGCGGCTGTCACACCGCCGGGACTGGACTACGTCCACTTCGTCAACTCCGGCGCGGAGGCCACCGAGACCGCCATCAAACTCGCCCGCGCACACGGCAAACACCGTCTGATCTCCGCCGTCGGCGGTTACCACGGCAAGACCACCGGCGCCCTCGCCGTCACCGCCAAGCCGCTCTACCAGGATCCGTTCCGGCCTCTGCTGACCGCCGAGCACGTGCCCTACGGTGACGCCGACACGCTCGCCCACGCGCTCGCCGATGGCGGCCCGGCGTGCGTCATCCTCGAACCCGTCCAGGGCGAAGGCGGAGTTGTCATTCCCCCGCCCGGCTACCTGACCCGGGTCCAGCAGCTGTGCGCCGACCACGGCGCGCTGTTCGTCCTGGACGAAATCCAGACCGGACTGGGTCGGCTCGGTTCCTGGTGGGGCGCCGACGTCGAGGACATCCGCCCCGATGTGCTGCTGGTCGGCAAGAACCTCAGCGGCGGCGTCATCCCCGTCGCAGCAGCCGTCGCGACCGAAGCCGTGTACGCGCCCTTCAACCGCGACCCGTTCCTGCACACCTCCACCTTCGCCGCCGCCCCGGTGGCCATGGCCGCGGCCGCAGCCGCCGTCACCGCGATCGGCGACGAGCACCTGACCGAGCGCGCAGCCCTGCTGGGCAAGGACATCCTCGGCCGGATCGAGTCGGCCCTGGCCCCGCTGCGCGGCGGCCCGGTGGCCGACATCCGCGGCCAGGGCCTGCTGCTGGGCATCGAGCTGGCCGACGCCCACACCGCCGGCGAACTCGTGCTGCATCTGATGGAAGCCGGCGTCCTGGTCAACCACTCACTCAACGCCCACACGGTGGTCCGCCTCACCCCGCCCGCCGTACTCACGGAGGCGAACGTAGACCGCATTGCCGAGGCGTTCGCCGGCGCCGCCACCGCCTTGTCCCGCACCGCCTCCTCCCGGAAGGGAATGCTCTGACATGCCGCAGGTCACCCTCGACGCCCTCGTTCCCGGCACCACCGCACCCGTCGTCTTCGACCGGCTGCGCGACTTCGCCGCCTACCCCAAGTACACCGACGCCGTCCGCGAGGTGATCGTCACCGAATCCGGGGCGGACACGGTCGACTCCCAGTGGTCGGTCAACTTCCGCAACGGTGTGCTGTGCTGGAGCGAGCGCGACACCATCGACACCACCGCCCTGACCATCGACTTCACGCAGACCGAAGGTGACTTCGACACCTTCACCGGCAGCTGGCAGGTCCAGCAGCACGCCGAGTCGGTCACCGTACGGTTCACCGCCGAATTCGACCTGGGCATGCCCAGCCTGGCCGCACTCATCGACCCGATCGCCTGCGACGCCCTGATCGAGGCCATCACGCTGATCCTGCGGGGGCTGCTGGGCGAGCAGATCACCCTCGCCACCCCCGAGCCCGTCGAGGCAGGCGCCGCCACGGGCGGACGGCCGTGAGCGGTCCGACGGCCCTGCACGCACCGGCTGCGCAGGCCGTCACCCAGGAGGCATTCAAGAACGCGTTCGCCCAGCTGCCACCGGTGTGACCGTGGTGACCACCAGCACCCCAAGCGGCCACGACCCCTGCGGCATGACCGCGAGCGCCGTGTGCTCCCTGTCGCTGGACCCACTGATGGCGCTGGTCTGCCTGAGCAACCACAGCCGCACCCTGGCCGGCATCAAGGCCAACGGCGCCTTCGCCCTCAACCTGCTGCGCCACGACCAAGCCGGCATCGCCCAGCGGTTCGCCGATGCTCGCATCAGCCAAGTCGACCGGTTCGCCCGCACCCGCCACCACGAGGCCGACGCCCTGCCTGTGCTCAGCGACGCGCTCGTGTGGCTGACCTGCCAGGTCGCCGACATGCATCCCGGCGGCGATCACACCATCGTCCCCGCCACCGTGCGCAGCATCGGCAGCGGCGACAGCCCCACCGGTGGCCGCCCGCTGGTCTGGCACGGCCGGGCCTTCACCACCCTCACCTGACCACACGCCCACCGAACACCTCGCGCCAGCAGGAGGACCAGTGCCCAGGAATCTCAGCAACAAGGTCGTGGCCATCACCGGCGGCAGCCGCGGCATCGGCCGCGCGACCGCCGAGCAGTTCATCGCCGCCGGCGCGAAGGTCGCCATCGGCGCCCGCAACCACGACTTCGCCTCCAAGGTCGCCGCGGAGATCAACGCCCACGCCTACCCCCTCGACGTCACTGACCCGGCCAGCATGCGCACCTTCTGGCAGGAGGTGGAGAGGGACCTCGGCGAGATCGACATCCTCGTCAACAACGCGGGCGAGATGATCGTCAGCCGGTTCGAGAACGAAAGCGACGAGGACACCGCCCACCAGGTCGGGGTGAACTTCTTGGGCACCCTCAATGGCATGAAGACCGCGATCGGTCCCATGCGTGCCCGCGGCCACGGCCACATCATCAACATGGTCTCCGCCGTCGGCATGATCGGCCTGCCCGGCTGCGCAACCTACTCCGCCGCCAAGCACGCCGTGGTCGGCCTCTCGGAGGGCGTGCGGGCCGAACTGCGCGGCAGCGGCGTCGACCTGTCCATCATCCTGCCCATCCCCGCGCAGACCGAGCTGACCTCCGGCGTTGGCAAGGGGCGCTTCGTTCCCCTCCTCACCCCGGGCGACATCGCCGGCGCCGTGTTGCGCACCGCCCGCCGTCCCGTCTACAACCGGTACGTGCCGGGGTGGACCAACCCGGTCACCCGCTCCCTGTTCCTGCTGCCGCAGCCGTGGCGCGACGCGATGGGCCGCTTCCTCAAGGCCGACCAGCTGCTGCGCACCACCGACTTCCAGGCCCGCACCGGCTACGAGACGCGGGTGAAGGTCCCCACGGCGGAAGGGGCCGGTGCATGACCTCCGCGACACCGGCACCCAGCACGAGCAAGGGCGCCATCCGCCGCGGCAACGCGCCGGCCGTCGTCGGCTGGTCGTGGCTGGACAATCTCCTCCACGTCCACCCGATCACCACCGTGGCCATGTTCACCCCGGTCATCGCCGCCTGCGTCTGGTTCGCGATCGCCCGCGAACAGGCCGGGAACTGGGCGCTGCTCGGATGGGCCGCCGCCGGGTACGTGGCCTGGACTCTGTCGGAGTACTGGGGTCACCGCATCGTGCTGCACTACGAGCCCGAGAAGGGCTTCGGTGCACGGCTGCACTACATCCTGCACGGCATCCACCACGACTACCCCCAAGACGCGCGCCGCTCCATCCTCAGCCCCCTGCTGAGCATCCCCATGGTCGCCGGCACCATCTACCTTGCCTCCGGACTGGGCTCACTGCCGCTGACGTTCGGGGCCGGGTACACCTTCGGCTACCTCACCTACGACCTGTTCCACCTGTATCTCCACCACGCGAACCCGAAGAACCGGCTGATGCGCCACCTGCGCTCCCTGCACATGCGCCACCACTTCCGCGACGACACGCGCGGATTCGGGATCTCAGCCCCCTACTGGGACGAACTGTTCGGCACCTCCATCGCCCGGCAGTCCCGCACCACCACGGGAAGCAGCAGCCAGACCGCCTGATCCCGCCGGGTCCGCGCCCCGACCGGGCCGGGCTCTTCAAGACGGCGTGGGCGCCCACGCGACGAGACGACTAACCCCCGAAGTCGTCGATGCCCCCGCGTGGACGCCCACGCTCAACCCCCGCGCCACAGCACATCTGGAAAAGCCGCCGTGCGCGGACAGCCCGGAGCCGAACGCCACCCGCGAGGAAACCCATGAACTCCGAAACTCTTCTGGCGCGCACCTCCACCCTCCGGCCCACACATCCCGACCACACCCAGCCCGCCCCACAAGAGCGGCCGCTGACCGCCGCCACACCTCGCTCAAGCACGGCGGACTGGGACGAAGCCGAAGAGTTCGTGCGCCTGCACCACACCGAGCACCCCGACCAGCCCACCCCTCTGGCCGTCCGCCTGCACCAGATCCGCAGCCAGATCGACCACAGCGGCACCTACACTCACACCGAGGACGAGATCACCTACGGCGCCAGGGTCGCCTGGCGGAACTCCAGCCGCTGCATCGGCCGCCTGTACTGGAAGAGCCTGCGGGTCCTGGACCGGCGCCAGGCCACCTGCGCGGAAGAGATCCACCGGCACCTGTGCGAGCACCTGCACCAGGCCACCAACGGCGGACGCATCCGCCCCGTCATCTCCGTCTTCGCGCCCGACACTCCGCAAAACCGCGCGCCCCGGGTATGGAACGACCAGCTCATCCGGTACGCCGGCTACCGGCAGGAGAACGGCCAGGTGGTCGGCGACCCGGCCTACGTCGGCTTCACCGACACCGTGCGCCGCCTGGGCTGGCAAGCCCCGCAGGGGCCCTGGGACGTGCTGCCACTGGTCATCGACACCGACGAGGACAAACCGCAGCTCTTCGACGTGCCCCGCGACCTCGTCCTCGAAGTGCCGCTCAGCCACCCCGCGCTCGAGCACTTCGTCGACCTGGGCCTGCGCTGGCACGCGGTACCCGCCATCTCCAACATGCGCTTGCGCATCGGCGGCATCGACTACCCCCTCGCCCCGTTCAACGGCTGGTACATGGGCAGCGAGATCGGCGCCCGCAACCTCGTCGACGAAGACCGCTACAACCTGCTGCCCGCCATCGCCGAGCACCTCGGCCTCAACACGAGCACCGACACCACACTGTGGCGCGACCGCGCCCTCGTCGAACTCAACATCGCCGTCCTCCACTCGTTCCAGACGGCCGGTGTCAAGATCAGCGACCACCACAGCGAATCCCGCCACTTCCTGACCCACGTGGACAAGGAAGAACGCCAGGGACGCACCGTGCCGGCCGACTGGAGCTGGATCGTGCCCCCGATCTCCGGAGGCATCACGCCCGTCTTCCACCGCTATTACGACGTAGCCGACCAGCGCCCCAACTTCTACCTCGACGACGACGCCAAGGCCCGTGGCAGGGGCGGCTGCCCCTTCGGTCACTGAGCGGGCGGCACAGCCCCTCTCCTGCGCTGCCTCTTCGCCGGCCCGGGCTGTTCCGGGCGCCGATCGCTGCCCGCGGTACTCGCGGAGCAGGCGCCGCTCGCCCGGAACGGCTCGGCCAGCTGGGCCAGGTAGCCGCTCGGATAGCGGGGTTTGTCCGCCATGCCCAGATCCTCGCTAGTAAACCGTCGGGCCGGGTCGAGAGAGTAGGTACCCAGCATCCGGTCCCAAATCAGCGTGAACAGACCGAAGTTGACGTCGCCGGAGCCGGCCCACTTCAGGTGATGGAAGCGGTGGCCCTAGTTCAGGGACAACACGTGCCGCAGGGGCCCGACGCGGTAGTCGGCGTTCGAATGCTGCAGGAGCAGCTGAACGGCGACCGTGAGAGCGAGTGCGGCAGCGACATCGACCGGCAGCCCGAGGGCCAGGAGCGGAGCGACCCCGGCGGTCAGTTCCACGCTCTGGTGGAGCGGGTGCTTCATCAGACCGTTGAAGCCGTAGAAGCGCGTGATCGAGTGGTGCACCGCATGGAACCGCCACAGCAGGCCGACCTTGTGGCTGGCGAAGTGGACCAAGGTGATCCCCGCATCCGCCACCACAATCGCCACGACCACCTGGACGGCGAAGGGCCACCCGTGAGGCCACACGTCGGCCACGGTGACGACGGCGGCCAGTACCGGAATTGCCGTGACGCTGCCGAGGATCAGCATCTCGTTGACCACCGCATGCGTGGCATCACGGCTTCCGTCCCCGACGGAGCTGTTCCAGTCAGGCCGGTAGGGCAGGTGGTGCTCGGCGGCGAACGAGGTGGCGACCGCAGCCGCCAGGAGCGCGAGCAACCACCACCGGGAGGCGCCCGCACCGACGAGAGCTGTGCCAGCCCCGTTGATCCCCACCAGCAGGAACGGGGCGTAGAAGTACCGGATGAGGTTGCTGACCATGCTGCCCAGCGTGCGGCGCAGCGCCTCCGGCGGCTTGAACAGATCCGCTGCCGGATGTGGTCACGCCAACCGCCCGTCCGATTCAGGTGCGGCCCAGCGAATGGATCGGAGGACCGTCGAGGGGGCGAGACCGAACATCTCGTGGAAGACGCGCGTGAGGTGGGAGCTATCGGCGAATCCCGCCCCGTGCGCTGCCTTCGTCAACGAGGTCCCCTCCTGCACCAGCTCCATCGCCCGTCGCAGTCTGGCCCAGCGCAGGTAGACGGGAAACGGCAGCCCCAACTCCTCGGCGAACAGGTGCCCAAGCCTGCTGGCCGAGAGGCCCACGACTACGGCCAGGTCCTGCAGTCGCACCGGACCGCCCAGGAGACGCTGCGTATGGTCCATGGCGCGGCGTACGGCCGGGTGGCAGGAGAGGCCCGCGCGCGGGTCAGCCAGCCATGCGTACGGGTCCTGATCGCCGGTGAGGCGCTGCCGTGCTTCCTGCCTGACGGGTGGGGACGACTGAGCGGCTGCGATCCAGCCATCGACGTGATCCTGATCCTCACCCACGATGCGAGCCCGGAGACCGCATGCCAGCGGTGAGTCCGGGTCGCAGTACATGAAGACAGCGGTTGCCTCGGGGCCATGGATGGCATGAAGCGCGCGCGAGGGAATCAAGGCCATCCGGGTCGACCGGCGCTGCCCATGTCCGTCCCGCAATTGCACCTCGCCGGCCGTAACCACCATCACCTGCATGGCGGCGTGTGCGTGAAGCTCGGTAGTCCCGACGGCACCCGAGAACACCAGGCATCCAGGCTGCAACGTGACCGCCCCCGACCAGGCAGGAACCTTTGCCTTGCCCATCATGTCCGGCCCGCTCAGGGAAACTGGCCGTGCGCGTCGCTCTCGTGCGCGGCTCATAGTGATGATCACCTCCCCACTTCACCAGTACGACGCCGATGGCTGTCAGCCTTTGGTACCAGGGTCCTTCCCGCCACCGAGGCGTTCCGTCAGCGCCTTTGCGCCAAAGACCGGCCTCTTGAGCGGGGGGCGCACCTGCTGGCCCCGCCCCTCCTACTGGCCGCTGTTCGAGCACCCAAGCCGCCCGGTATACCGCTGGCGAGTTCGTGGCCGACCCTTCCCTGCCATGGCCTGACCGTGCGCGCCAGCCTGACCCGCATTCGAGGGGAACACCCTCTTGGCGCCGCGACCCGCGAGGCTGGACCCGGGCCAAGGGTGCTCTGCCCAGCATGTCGATCGATCGGCTGGGGCGCGGAACCGGTGCCAAGGAGCCGCAGACGCGTCGGGCCGGCGGGGCTCTGCACGCTGCGAGTCTGTCGCGGTGTGCTGGGCCGGACGATGCCTTACCTGAGCAGCCGTCGGTGGCCGTGTGCGCGCAGTGGCCACAGCAACGGTGCGCTGCGCTGCTCGGGGTTCTGAGTGGTCAGGCCAGGCTGAGGAAGAGCTTCTCCAGTTCCTGTTCGTTCAGCTGGGGTGTTCCGCCGTCCTCAGGGGCAGTCATGCACTCGCGCATCCGGCTGGCCACAATCTTGAACCCGGCGCGGTCCAGGGCCCGGGAGACCGCGGCGAGCTGTGTGACGACTTCGCGGCAGTCACGTTCTGCCTCGACCATGGCAATGACTCCGGCCAGCTGACCCTGAGCGCGCCGCAGTCGGTTCAGTACCGCCTGCTTGGCGGCCGTGTCGTCACTCATGGCTTCTCCTCGTTCTGCCGTCGCCGCTTCATCGTCTAGTACCCCCCAGGGTATGCCCTGCTGGAGGTGTCACCCTTCCCTCGGCCCCGGATGTGTGCGAGTCGACATGTGCTCCCCTCCGTCAACCCGGCCTGCGGGCCTTTGGCTTCCTGACCTGCAGCTTTACGCAGATCGAGGCGCGTGATCCGGGCAACCGGCGCCTGCGGGAGCGTGCGGCCCGGCCTTGAGTGGCGATTGAAAGGGATACCCCCCTAGGTATCCTTGTTACGGTAGTGGATATACCCCGGGGGGTAATTTCGAGTGAATGGAGCAGGGTGTGTTCTTCGTAGAGGTCATCGAGATCGAGGGACTCGGCAACCGGCACTACCTGGCGGGCGGTGCGCGTACGGCGGTCGCCGTCGACCCGCCCCGCGACATTGACCAACTCATCGCAGCTGCGGCCAAGCGTGGCGTGCGCATCACGCACGTCGTGGAAACCCACGTCCACAACGACTACGTGACCGGCGGTCTGGAACTGGCCCGGCTCACCGGAGCCACCTACCTGGTCCCCGCTGCGGCCAACGTCTCCTTCGCCCGGACTCCGGTCCACGACGGCGACACCGCTGACATCGACGCCGACGTGCGGCTGCGCGCCGTGGCCACCCCAGGGCACACTCCCCACCACGCTGCGTACGTCCTGGAGGAGAACGGCACCCCGGTGGCCGCTTTCACTGGAGGGTCACTGCTGATCGGCACCGTGGGCAGGCCCGACCTGGTCGAGCCTCGCCTGACCGAGCAGCTCGCCCGAGCCCAGCACGCCTCCGCGCACCGGCTGGCCGCCGAACTGCCTGACGAGACAGCAGTGCTGCCCACCCACGGCTTCGGCAGCTTCTGCTCCTCCGCGCAGGCCGAGGGCAACGCCACCACCATCGGCCGGGAGAAGAGCGTCAACGAGGCGCTCGCCAAGGACGTCGACGCGTTCGTTGCCGACCTGCTGGCCGGGCTGGAGGACGTCCCCGCCTACTACGCACACATGGGCCCGGTCAACGCGAGCGGTCCGGCCCCCCTCGACCTGACCCCGCCGGCCGTCGCTGACGCCGAGCAGATCGCCGCACGACTGGCGGCCGGCGAATGGGTTGTCGACCTGCGAAACCGTGTCGCTTTCGCGGAAGGCCATGTGGCAGGTTCGTTCAACTTCGAAGCCGAAGGGAAGCTCGCTACCTATCTCGCATGGATGATCCCCTGGGGCAAGCCCGTCACCCTGCTCGCCGACAACACCGAGCAGCTCGCTCAGGCACAGCGCGAACTCGTCCGCGTCGGCATCGACCGGCCCGCCGCCGCGGCGACCGGCGGCCCCGAGCGGTGGCTGCGCCCGGGCGACGACCCCGTCTCGTTCGCCCGTGCCGACTTCGGCGACCTCGCCGCGCTCGGTCCCGACCCGGACGTCGTGATCCTGGACGTACGCCGTGACTCGGAGCGCGCCGCGAGCCACATCGTCGGCTCGGTGCACATCCCCATCCACGACCTGCACAAGCGCCTTGCCGAGGTGCCGCCCGGCACGGTTTGGGTGCACTGCGCGGGCGGCATGCGTGCGGCCATCGCCGCCTCCCTGCTGGACGCGGCCGGCCGGGACATCGTCGCCGTCGACGACTCCTTCGACAACGCAGCGGCCGCCGGCCTCCCCCTCGTCGCCGCCTGACCTGGCGCCCGCAAACCCGAACCACCCAAGGAATGACCATGTCCCCCTACGGCCCCGCACTGGGCCGCGTCACCGCAGACCAGGCCGCCACGCTGACGCGCCCCGACGGCGACGCCGTCCTCCTCGACGTACGTGAGCAGCACGAATGGGACGCCGGCCACGCGCCGCACGCCATCCACCTGCCGATGAGGGCCCTGAACTCCGGCACTGTTCTGCCGACCGACGCCCAGCGACAGCCGCTCGTGATCATCTGCCGCTCCGGAAGCCGTTCCCGGCACGCCACGGCCCTGCTGTCCTCCCTCGGCATCGACGCCGTCGACGTCATCGACGGCATGCGGGCGTGGGCGGCCGCAGGTCTTCCCGTGATCGACGCGCACGGCAAGAACGGCTCGATAGCGTGACCACCCTGCTCCTCGCCCTCATCGCGGGCGCCGTTGTCGGCCTCGCTCTCGGGGGACTGGGCGGTGGCGGCAGCATCCTGGCCGTACCCGCTCTGATCTACCTGCTCGACTTCACCCCTGTCGCGGCCACCACGGCCAGCCTCGTCATCGTCGCTGCCACGACCGCGACATCCCTGTACACCCACGCCAAGGACGGCAACGTCCAGTGGCGCACCGGCATCCCCTTCGCCGCCGCGGGCATCGTCCCCGCACTGCTGGGAGGCACGCTGGCCGGCCGACTACCCGAAGCCCTCCTCACCGGAGCCTTCTCCGTGATCGCCTTCGTGGCCGCCCTGCGCATGCTGAAGCCACAGCAATCCGACGCCGACCGCAACCTCCTGCCCGTACAGCCGGCCCGGGCCGCCGCCACCGGTGCCGGACTCGGTGCGATCACTGGCTTCCTCGGTGTGGGCGGCGGCTTCCTTACCGTCCCGGCCCTGGTCAGCGTGCTGGGCCTCAAGATGAAGGGCGCCGTCGGCACCAGCCTCCTGGTGATCACCGTTACTTCCCTGGCGGCTCTCACCGCCCGCACCGGCACAGCGCACGGACTGCGCTGGGAGGTCATAGCCCCCTTCACCGGCGCCGCCATCCTCGGCGCCTGGGACGGCAAGCGCCTGGCCGCGAAGGTCTCCGGCGCCACGCTGCAGCGCGTCTTCGCCCTGGTCCTCGCGGCCGTGGCCGGCGTCATGCTCCTCGACGCGCTCACCTAGCGCCGCAGCGATCGCCCCGCAGCACCATCGGCACGAGAAGCCCGCCCGGCTTCGACACCACACAGACAACCCCACAAGGAGCTACACCACATGCCCACGCAGCCTCCCCTTGCCCTCGACGTCGACCAGGCCCACGGCCGTATCGACAGCATGACCGTCATCGACGTACGCACACCGGGCGAATACCGCTCCGGACACCTGCCCGGCGCCCACAACATCCCCCTGGACCACATCCAGCGCGCTCTGGTCACTCTCAAGGACGCCGCCACCCGTGCCGACTTCCTGATCGTCTGCGCCTCCGGCGCACGCTCCGAGAACGCCGCTAAGACCCTGGCCAACCACAACATTCCCGCCGCCACCCTCACCGGCGGAACCAACGCCTGGGCCGAACGCGGCCACGACCTCCACCACCCCCAGGCATGCGACATCCCACAGAACACGTGGAGCATGGAACGCCAGGTCAGGTTCACCGCCGGAACCATCGTGCTCATCGGCCTCGCCCTCGGCCTCCTCCACCCCGCCTACCAACTGATCTCCGCCGCCATCGCCGGCGGCCTCGTCTTCTCCGCCCTCACCAACACGTGCGGCATGGCCGCCGTCCTCGCCAAACTTCCCCACAACCGTCCTCGCCAGGCCGACCTCGACAGC
Source organism: Streptomyces sp. NPDC006339 (assembly GCF_040612775.1). Classification (NCBI taxonomy): domain Bacteria; kingdom Bacillati; phylum Actinomycetota; class Actinomycetes; order Kitasatosporales; family Streptomycetaceae; genus Streptomyces; species Streptomyces sp. NPDC006339. The sequence goes on along the minus strand of NZ_JBEXQW010000022.1, from coordinate 39,085 downwards.
GTCCTCGCCGCCCTGAGCCACCGATAGACAGCAGTGTGGACCGGGCCGCGGTGTGCGGGCCACCAGTCGGGGCGGGACGGGTTCGAGGGCACGGTCTCCCCGGGACAGCGGCGTGACGGCGCCAGAGGTCAACGCGAGCTGCCCCCTCGTGACATGGCGGCGGGTGTCAGGTGCGCCGTAGAGTCGGGAACCCAGGAGGCTCACGACTCGACGGCCTACGCGGAGGACGGCAGCGTTGTCAGTGCTCGTGGACTTCCACACGGTGGACGGGACCGTGCGGCTCTTCGCAGTGGCCGGCCCCTACGCCGACGAGTTCGGCCTCGTCGGCGTGGTCGACCTGGAGGGTGGTGTGGGTGATGCCGTACTCCGCGCTCAGCAGTTGCTTCAGCTCTCGCCGAGTGGTGTGGCAGTCGGCGTCGTCGTCCACGAGGACATGGGCGGACAGGGCGTTCTGTCCGGAGGTGATCTGCCAGACGTGCAGGTCGTGCACCTCGACGACGGACGCCTGGCAGACCAGGCGGTTGCCGAGGGCGTCGGGGTCGATGTGGGCGGGGGCGGCCTCTAGGAAGACGCGGCCGGACTCCCGGATGAGGCTGTAGCCGGCCTTGGCCATGAGGGCGACGACGACGAGGGTGGCGATGGCGTCTGCCTGCACAAAGCCGGTGAGCAGCACGATCAGGCCGGAGATCGCCGTGCCGATGAAAGCGAAGAGGTCGTTGAGAATGTGCTGGTAGGCGCCTTCGACGTTGAGAGATGTCCGGTTGGCCTTGGAGATGCACACGGCGGCGGCGATGTTGACGGCGATGCCTGCCAGTGCCGTGACCAGGACGAGCCCGCCTTCGACCTCGGGCGGGTCGATCAGACGTTCCACGGCCTCGTAGGCCAGCCATGCCCCGAGGAGGAGCAGGGTGAGGCCGTTGAGTTGGGCGGAGAGGATCTCGGCGCGCTTGAGGCCGTAGGTGAAGGCGCCCTTTGCCGGCCGAGCGGCCAGTCGCATTGCGATCAGGGCGAAGACGATGGACGCGGCGTCGGTAAGCATGTGGGCGGCGTCGGAAATGAGGGCCAGGGACTGGGCCGCGATACCGATGACCACCTCGATCGACATGAAGCCGCCAATTAGCACCAGCGCGATGGTCAGCCAACGGCGGTCCGCGTCGGCGGCCACCCCGTGGGAGTGCCCACCGTGGTCGTGTCCGTGACCGTGCTCATGGACATGGCTGTGTTCGTGATCGTGGCGGTCCGTGCCCTGGCTCATGCCAGTCCTCCCATGCCGTCGCGATGTGGATGCATCCGCAGTGAAGCGCATTGGTCCGGTACATGGCAAAGGCTGCATTGGTGACCGTTGTCATCTTGGCTGGATCAAGCGCTGACCTGCGGAAATTCTGTCCAGGACGGTGTCCACGCAAGACGCGCACTTGCCGTGGCGATCGAGGGCGCGGGCCGCCGCCACGACCCTGCGAGGTCGTGGCGGCAGCCCACCGCCAGATGTCATGCGACCGCGCCGACTGCCTCCCGGACCGTCAGCCGACCGCTGCGCGCGAGCGCCGAGACCGAGGCCGCGCAGGCGAGTCCGGTGGCCGCAAGGACGGCCCATGTCAGCCATAGAGCGTTGTGTCGTAGGGCGAAGTCCCACAGAGCTCCGGTGGCCAGATTGCCTAGGGTGATGCCCACGCCAGAGACCGTGTTGTAGAGGCCGTAGTGGGTGGCTACCAAGTGGTTGCCGGACAGGGCGACGACGGTGTCCATTTCGAAGGGGTAGACCACCGCGCTGCCCGCCGCGAGCAGGGCGACCGCGGCCGCGAGGGCAGTGATGACCAACAGCGTGGCGTCAAATGGGGTGAAGACGAGGGGCACGAAGGCCAGGCCCATCGCCGCGAGCCCCCGGACCAGGGCGTCGTGCGGGCTCCACCGCTGTTTGGCCCAGCCGGTCAGCCGCAGCTGGCCTGCGACCGCCACGGCGGCCGAGATGACGAAGAGACCGCTGGTGACGGAAGTTGCGCGCGTTCCGAGGGCTTCTGAGGCGGCCAGGGGGAGGGCGAGATAGACCTGGAACGTCAGCACGTACGAGCCGATCATCGCGGTCGAGAAGAGCAGGAAGGGCCTGTTGGTCATGACCGTGCGCCACTGAGCGAGCACACTCTCCTTCCCCTCTCCCGCCGCGTGACCGCCGCGGGCGGGCAGAGCACGCCATTGCATGAGGGTGAGTACGGCGAAGATGACGGCGGCAACCGAGCAGACAAGGCGGAAGTCGGTGGCCAGCAGGGCCAGTCCGACCAGGGGCCCGAGCAGCATTCCGGCCTGGTAGTACACGTTGAACGCGGCGAAGGCGTCCACGCGCCGGTCGCCAGCCTCCGCTGCCAGATAGGCGCGGACGGCCGGATTGAACAGGGCCCCCGCGAATCCGGTGGCGGCCGAGGCGGCGATCAGCGCGGGGAGACTGTCGACCCAGCCGAGCAGTCCGAAACCGGCGGTGCGGAGCAGGCACCCGGCCATGATCGGGAGCTTGTAGCCGTAGCGGTCGGCGAGCGTACCGCCCAGGAGGAACATGCCTTGCTGTGAGAAGTTGCGTACCCCCAGGACGAGCCCCACCGCCCAGGCCGCCAGACCGAGACCGCTGGAGAGGTGGGCGGCGAGGTAGGGCATGAGCATGTAGAACGCCAGGTTGATGGCGAACTGGTTGACCATCAGCAGACGTGCGGCGGGGGAGAAGGAGAGGGTCTGTTGCCACAGCGTCTTCATCGGGCGGCTCCCGTCAGCGCGCGCAGCTCGTCGTCGGCGAGCGGGTCGGTCACGTGGGTGCAACGCGTCCAGCAGTCGACGACCCGCTCGGCGGGATGGGCGATCTCGTCGGGCCCGTCGGCGGGGACGTGCCCTAGGAGGTCGTTGGCGCGGCAGTACGTGTCGTCGAAGACGGTCCCGACGTACCGCTGCGGGCCGTCGGGGAAGACGGTCACGATGCGCTCCTCCGCAGGCAGAACGCGCGCCAGCCAGCGGGACACGAGTGCCACGGCGCCGACGCTCCAGCCGCCGGTGGCGTAGTGGCTCCGTGCGAGGTGCCGGGCTGCCCAGACGGCCTCGGGCGCGGCGACCCAGTGGACCTCGTCGAAGAGGCCGTAGGCGACGTTGCGGGGGTAGATGCTGCTGCCGAGACCGCGCATGAGTCGTGGCCCAGCCGGTTGGCCGAAGATCGTGGAGCCGGTCGTGTCGACGCCGACGACCCGCAGGCCGGGGTAGAAACCGCGCAGTACCGAGGCGATGCCGGCGGAGTGGCCACCGGTGCCGACGGCGACCACGAGGGTGTCGATGCGACCCAGTTGGGCGACGAGCTCATGCGCGAGTGCGGCGTACGCGGCCACGTTGTCCGGGTTGTTGTACTGGTCGGGGCACCAGGCGTCGGAGTGGACGCCGAGGAGCTCGTCGACCCGCTCGCGGCGGGCCTGCTGCCACCCACCGTCCGGATGGGGGGTGGTCACCAGGTCCACCTCGGCACCGTGGGCAGTGAGCAGCCCGGTCATCAGCGGCTCCATGCCGGGATCGGTGACCACGGTTACCGGGTGGCCGTAGGTGGCGCCGGCGAGCGCGAGCCCGAGGCCGAGGGTGCCCGACGTGGACTCCACGATCCGGGCTCCGGGAAGCAGCTGCCCGCGTTCCCTGGCCGCGCGGACCATGTGCAGGGCGGCGCGGTCCTTGATGCCGCCGGGGTTGTGACCTTCGAGTTTGGCCCAGAAGCCGCGGCCCTCGGCGGTGAACGGTTCGCCGATCCATAGCAGTGGTGTGTCGCCGACCAGCCCGCCGGGGGTGTGCTGGGGGCGCTTGGCGTCGGTCAGGATCTGTGCCGGGGCGGCGAGGGCGGGGGTGCGCGTGAGGTGGTTCATGGCGTGCTTCTCCCGCGGCCGACGGGTGTTCGGGGTGTGTCGGTCGCTGTGTTTGAAGGAGGATGACCTGGGTGGCTGACGCTCGCCGGAGAAGCGGGTGCGTACACCCGCGTTTGCCCGGCGGCTCAGACTCCGATCAGGTTCTCCACACGCTCAGGCAGGCTTGCGTCGGAGCAGTGCGGCCACCGCTGTGACAATGGGGAATTGGGCCGTTCGCCTTCGGGCTGCCTGGCCCGTCGTGGGTGCTTCCGATGAGGAGCTCGACCGCCGGAGCGGCGGGGGTCACGCTGTCTCGGGCCTGTTGCACGGTCGGTTCGTCACCGCCGGGGCAGGGCGGCTGCCGGTCTTCAGCGGGGCCCGCCGCCACCACGTTCGGATGCCTGGGCGGCACCGGCGCCTCCAGCGCGGTGGCGACAGTGGCGAGCGGCGTGTCTGTACGGGGCGTGGCCGACGGGGCCGGCCCATGGGAGCAGCCCAGCAGGTGGAGCAGGGCGGCGAGCAGCATCACAAGCGCCGCCCCGGCCTGCAGCGCGGGGCGGGGAACGCGAGGGAGCACCCGGACCACCATGAGCACAGAAGGTAATCGATCGTGTGCATAAAGTTCGCGTGAAGTAACGCGTGGATCGCAGACGGAAGGAGCGGCGGAGAGCCCGCGATCCTTGGCAGGAACGCGGTCCACGGCGGCGACTGCTGTGCGTCAGAATTTATTCGGCGACCACCGGAACGGGTGAATTCTGTGCTGCAGAGCCCCTGGGTTTCCGTTGACGTGATGCCCGCTGGCCTGCGAACGGTGACCTCTGAGGACAGGAACAAGCCGGACCTGCCGAGCGCGCCCTCGGCAGGTCCGATACGGAATTGGCGTTGATGTGACGTCAGCCGACGGCTGCGGTGAGCTTCGGGGTCTCGCCTGTCATGGTGGTGGGCTGCGGAGTGACGACTCGTTCGGCGAGGTAGCCGAAGAGGAGGCCGAAGGTCGCCCACAGAAGCGCCTGGATGCCCAGCGACGCCATGCGGAACTCCCACAGGTCCGTGGCGGGGAAGCCCTTTGGGACATTGTCCCCGGCCGGGAGGAAGACCATCGCGACCGCGGTCGCGGCGACGAAGCCCGCCGTCGCGGCGATGGAGGCGTTCCAGTTGCCCCAGCGAGGGCCGAGGTGGCGGCCGAGCAGAACCGCCGCGATGCCCAGCAGCACGGTGAGGGCGATCATCAGGAAGTACAGGGCCGTCCGCTGGTCGAGCGTGTCGGGGTCGCCGACGGCGGGCGGGTTCGCCGGGTACTTCAGGATAGGCACGAGGTAGAGGGTGAGGAACGCGCCGAGCGCGACCAGTCCGGACGTCGCCCTGGCGCCGAACCGTCCTATCCGCCCCAGCGCGAAACAGAACGCGAGGGCGGCGATGCCTCCGACCGCCACGCCGAAGACGAGGACGCCCGTGGCGAGACCGGCGGTTGACTGGACCGTCCTGCTGACGAGTTCCTCCCCGCCCATCTCGTGGGCGGCGCCGGCCTCTTCGAAGGCGATCGCTGCCTCCACCGGGCCTTCGCCCACCAGGTAGGCGAAGACGAAGGCCACGAGACCGGCGCACAGGCCGGCAAGCATGCCCCGAACCAGCAAGGCACGAACAGTTCTGGAGTTCATGGGTGTTCCCCCGTCTCAGTGGCAGGGGAAGCCGAGCAGGTGCCGGCCGTCGTGGACCCACTCGTGGACACCTTCGCCGGAGAACACCGCGAGAGCTCCCTGCTCCGCGCCGACGAAGTAGAGCAGGACCAGCATCAGCAGGCCGACGAACACGGCCCAGGGGAGTACTGCTCGGATCGGCAGGGGCGCCGGGGTGGGCAGGGAGACGGGGGCAGGGGCGGCAGTGGACTGCGCCATGGCGAGACCTCCTCGGGAACTACGCGTCCCGCATCGTGTGGAGCACTCGACGACAGCATCGGGTCTGACTCACCACCGCCTCTATGGAGGGGTGGCACACAGTGGCGCGACCGTGCCGGGTTTGCACCGGGCTTCCGTAGCGCTGTCGTCCTTGTCGCCCAGATCGTACGGGCCACGCGGCTTTCGGCCAACATGGCGTACACCACCTACGATGAGCCGTCCCCACGGCAGGGGACACAGTGCATTGGGGGGACATCTGTGACCATCCGACTCACGCTGGTGGTCGCCGCGCAAGAGGCTGGAGGCGACCTGCGCTTCGGGAGCACGCCCGGTGCGCCTCTCGACCCACGAACGCTCCGGCGGGTGCGTACCTTCGCCGACCGGCTGCCCGCCTTCGCGCTTCGGTACATGGCGCCGTCCACGCGGTGCCGCGACACGGCTGCCGCCATGGGGTGGGACGGCACTGTCGTCGAACCCGCGCTTCGGGATCTCGACATGGGCAGCTGGCTTGGCCGGAGACTGGACGAAGTCGCGGCAGGCGACGCCGAGGCGCTGGCCTCGTGGATGAGCGATCCCGACGCCGCTCCACACGGCGGTGAGTCTGTGGGAGACGTGTGCGGTCGGGCCGCCGGGTGGCTCGAAAGGCTGCCGGAGAACGCCGGCCGGGTCGGCGCCGTGGTCGAGCAGGCCCTGGCGCGCGCAGCGGTGGTGTGCGCGCTGTCCGCGCCGACTGCGTCTTTCTGGCGCGTCGACGTGCCACCGCTGTCCGTCGTCGAATTGACCGGGCGGGCCGGCCGCTGGAACCTGCGGATGAACGCCGTCTCCACCCTGGCGCTCGGTGAAGACGGCTGACTCACCTTGAGGGACCGGCCAGCCAGCCGTGATCAGCGGCTTCCGGCTGAGCGCCGCTTGAGAAGCCACCAAGCGCCCGCACCGAGGACGGCGAGGACAGCCGCGATACTCACCACCATGAGCCCTGTCGAGTTTCCGCTGTCCTCCTCGGCGGCGGACTTGTCGGCGGGCTCCGGTGCCGCGGTCGGTGAGCTGGAGGTCGTCTCCGACGGGGTCGGGCTCGGCGTCGGACTCGTAGTGGTGGGGCTGGGCTTGGGGGCGACCGGGGTGGCCCCGGGAGCTGCCTTCTTGAGCTTAAGGAGCGGCGCCGGCTGCCCGGATCCGCCACCGCCGGGCAGTTCGATCCAGCGGGAAGTCTTGCCGTCGCTGTACGTCTCGACCGTCTTGAACGCGATTTCCTCGGCGTCCGGAAGCTGCCGGACGACGATCTTGTGTTCGGCGTCGACGCCTGCCTTGAGAGCGGGGCCGGCGATGGTGTAGCCGTCGGCGCTGGGAGCGAGGTTCCAGCCCTTCGGGCCTTCCTTGAGGACGACATCGCCCGGCGCGATGCCCTTTGGCAGAACGATGCGCAACTGCGTAAATCCTGCGGTGCCGGACTCCGCCTCGGAGGCGAAGCTGAGGGTCACGTTCTGAGCCAGTGCCTGCGGGGTATCGGCTTCGACCTCGGCGTGCGCGGACGCCGGGCCCGCCAGCACGAGGACGGAGGTCAGCGCGGTGGCGCCGACGAGTCCGATACGACGTGCCGCGAGGGCACGGTGACGGGTGGACATGGGGAGAGCTCCTTGTTACAGATGCCCGGTCGGATGGTACCGGCTCGGGCGGAGGGAAACGGGCTCCGGGGCGGGACGCCGCCCTGGTGGCCCCCTGCGCATCTGCGCGTTTTCCAGGAGCGTCGGTTCGCACACGGCGTCGACGGGAGCAACCGGGCGGGCCGTCGGCCGTTCGGGGACCGCTGCCGCACCGACAGTGCGGATCACCCAGGTGGTGACGGTGGCGGCGAGGCGTCGCAGGGATCGACGGGCGGCGAGCGCCGCGGTCACGCATGTGTCCGAGTGATGGAAGAGCCAGGCCACCACCAGCGCCGCCGCGACGTGGACGGCCGTCATCGCCGTCGAGGCGTGGTGCCAGGTGTGTCCGTCCCCGGCTGGCACGCCGGTGTGGTGGACGGTGGACATCCGCGGGTTCCAGGTGAGATGACGACCGGACGCGTCGGCTATCGCCACGTGCAGCACACCCTGCGAGACGAGTGCCCACGCGGAAACCGCCGCGAGTGAGAAGCGAACATGGGCGACGGGCAAGAGCACGAAGAACTGGCCCAGCGCGAGAATGACCAGGACATCCCATGGCAGTTGCCCTTCGAGCACCGTGTGGTGTCCCAGCGCCGCGAGCACGGTACCGACACACGCGAACGCCCCGGTGGGGAGCACCCCAGCCGCTCCGTTGCGCCCCGACGCCGCACCCCCGGTGACGGAAGCCTTCATCCGATCCCCCGCACGGTCATCCATCATTCACCTCGAAAGCTCCTGGCGTCAGACGGAGTCGCGAATCGCCTCCGCGAGACGATCGGGTGTGCGGGTGGAGATGTAGACGTAGGGGGTGGGGTCGTCGGGATCGACGACCTCGATGCGCACCGCGGTCGGGATGTAGGCACGCATGGCCATGAACGCGCGCAGATCCGCCTTGTAGGTACGCCAGGCGCGCGCCTCCTCACCGTCCAGGGTCTCCGGCTCGCCGAGTGCGGACAGCGGGATGCGGGCATCTCCGGCCACCAGAAGTCCGCCGACCACTCTGATCCGCATGGAACCCTGGGCGCTGACGATGAAGCCCGCCAGCGCGGTTCCCGCCGCCAGTCCGAGAAGAGCGGCGAGAAGCCCGAAGGGAAAGAAGACCAGACCTATGGAGATGCCGAAGAGGCCGGCGATCACCCACCAGGATCTGGGTGCGGTGAGGCGTTCGTCGTACGCGGGGGGCTTTGGTGTGGCCATGGACGTCACCTTGTCCTGGGGCGGTGGCGGGGTGTTCACAGAGGACGGAAGGAGCGGGCGCCCGGGCCGTACTGGAGTACGGCGCCGGTCTCGATTTCGTAGAACCAGGCATGGAGGCGCAGGGAGCGGGCGGTGAGTCTCCGCATGATGCTCGGGTAGCCGCAAAGCGCGTCGAGCTGGGCCACGGTGTGCCAGTGGCCGGCTGTCGAGGTTCCCGAGTGCTCTTCGGTGGCCTTCACTGCCTTGTCGACGACACCGCAGTCGGAGTGACCGCAGATCACGATGTCTGTGATCTCCAGTTCACGTACGGCGCGTTCGATGGTTCGCGACTCTCCCGTGGACTCGCCGGCCTCGTACTGGGGGACGACCCCGCCGTAGGTACGCAGTTCGTAGAGGTCCCCGGGTCGACTTCCGGTGAGGAGAGCCGGTACGACCCGGGCGTCTGAGCAGGAGACGAACATCGCGCGAGGCTTGCCCGTTCGCCCCGGAAGGCTGCCGCCGGACGCGGCTGACCGGGCCCGGAGGGACCGGGCCTGTTCGATGAGACACCGCACGAAGGGCTCCCGCGTCAGCCGGCCAATCGGGCATCGATGAACGCCTTGAACGCCTCGTACGACTGGGGCGTGGAAATCTTCACACCGTCGACGAGGAATGTGGGCGTCCCCTGGACCCCGAGCGCCAGGCCGTCCCGCTGGTCGGCCTTCACCCTTTCCGCTGTCTTCGGATCGGCGAGGGCGGCGTCGAACTTCCGCATGTCCAGGCCGATCTGCTGGGCGTAGCCCCGGAAGACGGACTCCTTTGACCCCTGCGCCTCACCCCACTCCTTCTGGGTGCTGAAGAGCTTGGCGTACATCTCCTCGAACCTGCCCTGCTGGGCAGCGGCCTCGGCTGTACGGGCGGCCAGCTCGCCGTTCTTGTGGCCCGGCATGGGGAAGTAGCGGGCAACGAACGTGACGCGGTCGCCGTACTCCTCGCGCAGCTTCTCGACGACCGGGTAGGCCGCGCCGCAGCCTTCGCACTCGAAGTCGAGGAACTCGACGATCGTCAGCTCGCTGCGCTTCGGCGTGGTCAGGCGATGGCTGTCGCCACGTACGGGAACGGCTTCCGCGGCCGGCTGCACGTTCAGGCCACCGCTGTCCTGCGCTTCCGGCTTGAACAGCAGGAAGGAGCCGAGTGCGACGGCGAAGGCGGCCATCATCACAGCAGCGACGATCAGGTTCTTCTTGAGCTTGCTCATGAGTCCTCGGTGGGGGCGGAGGTGGGCGTGGGGACGGAGCGCCGGTCGCGGGCGTGGAGACCGGCAAGGTAGGCGTTGTAGGCGGCGAGCGGGTCGCCCTCTCCGCCGCGGTCGATCTGACGGTCGACGCGCCGTGCTTCGCGTTCGTCGGACCGGACCCATTGGATGGCGAGCACGATGGTGGTGATGAGAACGGGGATGTCGCCGGTCGCCCAGGCGATCGCACCCGCGTTGTACTGGTCCTCCAGCGGATCCGGGACCCAGGGCCGGTCGAGGACGCTCCACCAGCCGTCGCCGATCAGGTCTGTCGCGCTCATCAGCGAGATGCTGAACCAGGAGTGGAACGGCATCGTCAGGATCAGCACGAAGAGCCGCCCCAGATGGGGAGGGCGCCGGGGGCCGGGATCGATTCCGATGATGACCCAGAAGAACAGCAGCCCCGCGCCCAGGAAGTGCAGCAGCATCACCATATGACCGAGGTGACTGCTCATCAGGGTCTCGAACAAGGACGTGAAGTACACGGCGAAGGCGCTGCCGATGAACAGCAGGCTCGCCACGGCCGGGTGGGAGATGACTCTGACGTAACGGCTGTGCAGGAGCTTCATCAGCATCTCGCGCGGGCCGTCCGGTTCGCCCTTGGGGGTGGAGGGGAGGGCCCGCAGGGCGAGTGTGGCAGGGCCGCCGAGGACGAGCAGGATGGGCACGGTCATCGCCAGGATCATGTGCTGGCCCATATGGACGCTGAAGGTGACCTTGCCATAGACAGCGAGCCCGCTCATCGTGGCGAGCACGGTCACGGCCAGACCGGCCAGCCAGGCGATCGTCCGTCCTACCGGCCACTTGTCGCCGCGGGCGCGTAGCTTGCGGACACCGGTGAGGTACAGCAGCGCGGCGGCGGCCGTGCCGAATGCGAACAACGGGTCGAAGTGCCACTGCGTGAACAGCGGCGTCCAGGGGAAGTCACCGAGGGGCGGCGGCATCGCGAAGCCCAGAAGCTCCTCGGACGGAGAGAAGGCGGCGTCCCCGGTACTTGGGGCGGGGGTGCGGGACAGGCCGACGGCGAGTCCGGTGGCCGCCGCCATGAGCAGGAGCTCCCCGGCCGCGAGCCGGATGAACGCACGCCTGCGGCCCTCGCGGAGCGCTGGCAAGGTCCGACGGCGGTGCAGCGAACCTATGAAGCCCAGTGCGGCGAGGGCCAGCGCCTTGACCAGCACCATCAGCCCGTAACCGCTGGTGACGAGGTCGCTGGGGGAGAGCCGGACGACGGCGTTGACGACGCCGCTGGCCGCGACGGCGATCAGGGCCCAGGCGGCGAGCGGGCTGAAACGCCGGACGGCATCCGCCGCCTGCTCCTCACGGCGCGCGGCGACGACGAGGAGGAAGAGCAGACCGCCGACCCAGACCGCGACACCCACCAGATGCAGGGCGAGACTGGTGATAGCGGCGTCGTGGTTGCCCGCAGCGGAGGAATGTCCGGTGAAGGCGGGCGGCAGCAGCCCGGCGAAGGCGACGAGGAGAGCCAGGCGGGCCCAGCGCGCGGTGCCGATGCCGAGGCAGAACGTGGCGATCAGGGCCGCTGCCCCGGCGCTCATGGCGTACGCGCGGCCCTGCGCGTCGGTGACGATGAAGTCGGCCACCACGGCGGGGGAGAGGATCTCCCCCACCGGCTGGGCGAACAGGTCCGAGAGGGTGAACACGAGCGTGACGGCCGATGCCGCCGCCCACAGTCCGGCAGCGCACGCGGCCCACGTCAGATAGCGCAGCTGCGCCGGACCGAGTCTCTTGCCGCCCGGCAGAAGGACGACCACGAGGAGCAGGGCGCCGATGGTGATCACGGCGGTGGCATCAGTGAGGGTACGGGCCGCGGGCAGGCCCCAGGCCGTGAGCTTCCCGGCGTCCTCGATGCCGGGAACGACGGCCGTCGCTCCGTCCCCGAAGCGGGCGACGGCGAGCGCGATGGCCAGGCAGACGAACAGCGACGCCATAAGGACGAGGGGCAGCCGGGGCAGGGTGCGAGCCCCGGGCGTCTTGGTCTCAGTCGCCATGACGGGCTCGCCTCCGTCGCACTGCGTAGGCGCTGAAGCCGCCGGCCACGATGAGAGCCCCGGCGCCCGCCAGTGCGGCCAGGCTCACGCCGGCGGGGCTTTGCGCGGGCGTGGAAGCCGCAGTAACCGGCGCGGTCTTCATCGCGATTGCCGTCGAGGTCGGGGCGTCGGGCCCGGCAGGGGCGCTGCCCGGGGACGCGCTCCCGTCGACGGGAGGCTTCGTCGCCTCGATGGTGAAGGAGTACGAGCCGGAGACCGGGTGGCCGTCCGCGGAGACCATCCGGTAGCCCACCGTGTAGCGGCCGTCGGTGATATCCGTCCTGAACGGGAGGGCGACCGACTTGCCCGTCACCTGCGGGGCGCCCTGTGCGGCGGACGCTCCGTCCGCGGTGGCGACGGCGACCTTGGCGTACTTCTGGTTCATCGGGTCGCTGAACGTCAGCGTCACCTGGGACGGGGGAGCGCTCAACAACGCCTCTCGCGCGGGACTGCTCGAATCGAGATCGGTGTGTGCCGCCGCTGGCGACGCGGCGAACGCTACGGCCGTGGGGGCCGCGGGTGCGATGAGGAGACGTGCTGCCGGGCGGGCGGCACGCCGATGCAATGCAAACATCGGAAGAAAGCTCTCTGCTGTCAGCCGGCGGCCTCTGCCGCCGACGGGGAAGGGCCGGCCTGTGGGTCCTCACCTCGCACCCCTCAGGGCAGGCAGGGACCACCGATCGGCATCGGCCGGAGAAGCGTGAATGGTTTCCGGAGGACACCGCGCTGGCGCGGCGGGGCACGCCCCTCGTGAAGGCGGGCCAGCATTGACGACCGCAGCGGTGACGTGCTCTCACAGAAAGCGGGCCGCGGGCCGGTTCCGCGCGAGGTGCCGAGGAGCGGCCACAGGAACAGCAGGGCGCGGTGCACGACCTCAAGCAGCGGCACACCCTGCCACAGCAGCTGCTCGCTGACACCGAGAAGTCGGGCGGCGAGCAGGACGGTGATCAGATGGCTTGCCAGAAGCACGCCCATCGGCGGCCCCGCCACGGCGTCATACTCGATGAACCACGACCAGTCCGCCGTCGCACCGGCTCGACCGGGCATCGCGGCGCAGGCCCCTGGCACCGAGTAGGCCACGTGATAGGCGAGCTGTGAGGCGGCGAAAGCACCGAGCAGCTGTGTGTCCGTGAGCCGTCGACGAGTGACGAACGCGGCTCCGGGCACGGCGACGACAGCCGCCGCGACCACCACGAGCCATCGCGGGGCGTGCCCCTGCGACAGCGCGTGTCCGGCGAGAGGCAGCAGCACACACAGCACGGCCAGGGCCCCGGCCCGCACACCACGAAGCAGGCCGACCGCCGGTGAGGCGGGGCCTGTCGGGCAGGGCGGTCGCATGAGGTCGGCCTTCGGGGAGTTCTTCAAGGGGTTGCCGGCGTCGGTCCGGGGCAGCGTATCCGTCGCCCCCCGCCAGATTTTCCGTCGGGGCGCCCGGTAACGCACTGGTACGTCCTCAGCTCCTCGCTCGGACCAGAGTGACCTACGTCCGGGAAGCTGGGGAACGGAAATGGTCCGACCGGGCCGGTACCCGGCCGGACAGCGACTCAGCTCTTTGCCGTAGCGCCACGCCGGGTGAGCATGTCGGCCATCAGGTCCATCTCCGTCTGCTGGCCGTTGACCATGGTCTGCGCGAGGTTCTTGAGATTGTCGTCCTCGACCCTCTCCACCGCGCCGCGCGCCATGTCGACGCCGCCCCGGTGGTGGGCCGTCATCAGCTGGAGGTAGAGGATCTCGGCGTCCTTGCCCTTGGCCTGCCGCAGCTTGTCGATCTCGGTGTTCGTGGCCATTCCGGGCATGAGGGACCCGTCCTTCGCCTCGTACATCGAGCCATGACCCATCCACGTCATGGGCGCGTCGCGAGAGGACTTGCTCAGCCCCCAGCTCTCCAGCCAGCCGAGCATCATGCCGCGCTGGGTCGCCTGGGTGTTGATGACGTCGTACGCCAGAGTCCTCACGTCCTGGTCGCCGGTGCGGTCCCGGACGATGAGGGACATCTCCACCGCCTGCTGGTGGTGAATGGACATGTCGCGCGAGAAGCCCGCCTCGGCCGATCGGTCGTCCGGTACCGAATCGCTCGTCATGCCGGTGGTGGTGTTCCACCAGACGGCGAGCGCTACCAGGAGCATGAGAGTGGCTCCGAGAACGACGAGCAGGGGTGTGTTGCGCTTGGTGACGCGGCTCTCATCAGTCTCGCTGCTCATGCCGGCTTGCCTCCTGTGCAGGCAGCGCCCGGCTCCGGGGTCTGCTTGCCCTGTACGTACTTGTCGAGGAACGTCTGGACCCGCGGGTCCGAGGCGGAGTCGACGCTGAGCTGCTTGCCCCATGCGGACAGGTTGATGGGGGAGGACTGCTTCGGGAACGGGCTCATCAACGTGTAGGGGGTCTTGCCGACCTTCTCCTTGAGGGCGCTGACGTCCTTGGCGTCCGCCTTGTCGCTGTATGTGATCCAGACCGCACCGTGCTCCAGCGAGTGGACCGCGCTGGTCTCGCTGATTTCCTTGTCGTAGGAGTCGCCGTTGCAGTTCATCCAGGCCGGATCGTGATCGCCCCCCACCCCGGGGGACATCTTGTAGGTGACCGGGGTGGTGACATGGTTGCGGCCCAGGTCGTCGAAGGACTTCTCTCCCTCGACAGGGGCAGCGATCGCTCGCTCCTTCGCTTCCTTGCGGGCCGACGTCACGTCGACCACATACCACCCGCCCCCTACCAGACCGGCGAGGATCACGCCGCTGCAGGTCCAGGTGATGATGCGGTTGCGGCGCTCCCGCGCCGCCTGGGCGCGGCGCAGCTCGTCCAGCTTGGCGCGGCGGGCCTCACGGTTCGTCTTGGCTCCTGCGGAACCCATGGCATGTCCTTGTCTCCACCGCGCGGACGGGCGGTGGTGCGAGTCAGAGGTCGGCGGAGTGCCGCTCGCAGGGCGAGGCGGGGCGGCACGGGGATCGGAGAGCGCGGACATGAGCCGTCAGGCCGCGCGAACCGGTCCTACGTCCGCTGGACCTGCAACTCGTACAGACCGGGAGCGTGGACAAGGACAGCAGCCGGACCGGACGCGCGGGGGGAGTCTGCCGTCCAGCCGGAGGCCGTAGCGTCCACCGGACGAGGCGGGGCGGCCGGAACGGGCCCTGAGGGGTTTCCCGCAGCGCCCGCCACCGGCCGGCAGTGCGTGTCCTCCGAGCCGTGCCGCATGTCGAGGCATACGTGGGCGAGAGTGCCCTGCCTGATTGTCGAGGGACTCTCGATGGCGGTGCTGGACGGCCTGCCGGCCGTCGCGGAGGGCAGTTCACCGGCAGGGTGGCCACACAGAGGAAGAACCCACATCAGTACAGCCAGCAGCGCACAGCAACGCAGCATGAGGGCGGCGGTGACGCTTGTCGCCGAACCTCGGAGTCGCTGTCGCGGGTGCATGACCGCAAATCGTATCCACAGACGTGCTGCACAGGGGACTCCGGAGGACTGCCGATCCCGTCACAACTTTGGAGAACGATCTCTGTCCGGCATGGGCGTCCTCTGGTGGAGCTGCGAAAGCGTGCTCTGGGCAGCTCGCCGAGGGCGACGCGAAGATCGCCGACCTGATGGCCGTCCGCACCGACCTGGCTGGCGTATGCCTGTCGGCCGACACCCCTCTGAAGATCACGAATGTTGAGCGCTGGTAATGCCCGGCGGTGTTGCCCCTTGCTCGGCGATGCGGCAGAGACGCGCAGGCCAGCTGTCGTTTCTTGCTCTTAGGCGGGCGTCCTTCGGCAGCTACCATGAGCGGATGGACCGCTGGTCGAGACGTCGGGCCGGCCCGAAGGGAGTGGGAGTGCGCCAGCTGGGTGAGCTCGAGGCGGAGATCATGGACCGCGTATGGTCCTGGGGCCGTCCGGCCACCGCGCGCGAGGTACTCAACGACCTGCTCAAGAAGCGGCCTATCGCCTACAGCACGGTGAAGACGGTGGCCGACATCCTCTGCGACAAGGGGATGCTGACCCGTGAGAAGGACGGCCGGGCCTGGGTGTACCGGGCCACCTGCACGCGACAGCAGTACACCGCCGCGCGCATGCAGGACGCTCTGAGCGGCAGCTCGGACGCAGCAGGCGTCATGGCCAGTTTCGTTGAACAGATCACCCCCGGTGAGGCCGAGGCCCTGCGCGCCGCCCTGCGTGCCGCCAAGAGGCGGCAGGCGCCGTGACGGCCCTGGCGGTTCTCGCGGCTTACGCCATTCTCGTGGGCGCCGTCGTTCCCCGTCTGCTTGCGAGGGCCCGATGGCCTCAGCGTGCGCCCCGACAGGCGGTGGTCGCTTGGCAGGCCCTGATGGCGACGTTCCTCGTCACTGTCGCGCTCGCCCTCTACGATCTCGTACTGACGGAGAAGCACGTCCACGACGGTCTTGTCGGCCTCCTCACCGCCTGCGGCCTTGATGCCGATGCCCCCCTGAGCGACTCCCGTCCGACGCTGCTCGAGGTCGCCGCTCTGCTGGCTCCGATGGCGTTCCTGTCGCTGCCTCTCTTTTGGCTGGTAAGAACCGTCTGGATCGCCCGCCGCGAGCGGCGGGATCACCTCCGCACGTTGGATCTCATCGGACGGGAAGTGCCTGAGTACGGCGCGAAGGTCGTGGAGTTCGACGTGCCCGCCGTCTACTGCGTTCCTGGCAGGAGACCGGCGGTCGTCATCACGCGAGGCGCTCTGGACGTGCTCGACGGCGAACAGGTCAAGGCTGTCCTCGAGCACGAGCGCGCCCACCTCGACGGCCACCACCACCTGGTTCACATGATCGTGCGGGCCTTCGCCCTCGCGTTTCCAGGACTTTCCCTGGCCCGGCACGCCGAGGAGCAGACCCGGCTCCTCCTGGAGATGATCGCGGACGATGGGGCTCTACGGCACCACACTCCCGACGCCCTGGCCACAGCGCTGTGCGAGGTTGCGGCCGGCCAGGCGCCCGCGCCGGCATTAGGCGCAGGCGGTCCGGGCACCCTGTTGAGGCTGTACCGGGTCCTCGAGCCTCGGCCGATCCCGCACAGGGCGGTCTGGCCGGTGATTGTCGCGCTCTCCGCAGCTGTCCCACTGTTGCCACTCGCCACGGCATGCGGACCTGTCTGAAGCGGCACTTCGTGGGTGAGGCCAGGAGTCCCGTCAGGCCGACGTAAGGCCGACTCTGCTACTGCACCTGCCATCGCTGCGTCACCTCTCACCGGTGCGACGCCGAGGAGCCCGTCCCGCCGGAGCAGGACCCGGAACTTCCTGACGGGTTCTGGCTCAACTTCAGTGGACCTGGTCAGAGGCGGCACCCTCGCGCTGGACAGTGCCAGGTTGGATGCGTTACCGACGAGACTCAACCCGCGGACAGTTGAGAGCAGGAACGACAGCTGTCGCGGATCCGCAGAAGCCGAGCCAGAGCCGGACGTCGTGAACCAGGCGATTTAGAGGCGCACGCCCCACATGAACGGCATGCCGCTGCGGGCGATCGACTCGTAGCGGACCTGAGCCCCGGGCTTGGGGGAGTGGAGGATCTGACCGTTACCAGCGTAGAAGCCGACATGGCTCAGATCCGTGCGCATGATGATCAGATCACCAGGCCGGAGGTCGCTCAGAGAGTTGATCCGGGTGCCGACATCGGCCTGAGCCTGGGAGGTACGGGGAATCGAGACACCTGCCTGCCGGAAGGCCCAGGAGGCCAGCCCAGAGCAGTCGAATGAGTTAGGGCCTGTGGCGCCCCAGACGTACGGCATGCCGACGCGGCTCTGGGCGGCGGCGAAGGCGGCGGCCCCGCGTGACGACGCGCTCTTCTCGTTTCCGAGTTCGACGCGGGCGCCGGCCCGGTTGGCGCGGTCCTCCTCAGCGCGGATGCGCGCCCGCTCCTTGGCGGAAAGTGTGTTCAGGAGTTCCTGGGCCTTCGCGAGCTTCTGCTGAACCTCGTTCTTCTTGCGTCGCTGCTCGGTGCGTGTGGCCTCGAGGTCCGCCAGCTTCTGGGACGCCTCCGTACGCTGCTGCCGCAGCGCGCGCTGCTGGTCCTGGAGCTGCAGCAAGGTGCTCACTTCGCGTTCGCCGAGGCGCTGCTGCAGGCTCGCTCGTTCCAGGAACGAATCCGGATCGGCCGACAACATCAGCTGCACCGAGGGATCAAGTCCTCCGCCCCGGTACTGCGCCGCCGCGATCGAACCGACGCGGTCACGCAGCTCATTGAGCTCGGACTGCTTGCGCGCGGCGGCGTCCCGCAGGCCGGCGACCTCCTTCTGGAGGGCGTCAGCCTTCTCCTTGGCGCCGTTGTAGTGCTCCGTCGCCTGCGTAGCTGCTTCGTACAGGCGCGCAACCTCCGCCTCGACGCCCTTCTTGTTCGGGTCGGGCAGGGGGTCGGCGGACGCGGCCTGCGAGGAGAGCACCACGGCCGCGGCGGCGGTTGTGGTGAGCATTCCCACGTAGCGGGGGCGTGCGGGTTTGGGGCGGCGATGGGAAGCCACGGTCGGAGCCAGCTCCTTCGTGCATGCTGCGGGGCGCGGTTGGCTCCTTCGGACGCGCCGGGAGAGCGGCAAGGCATCGAAGGAGCGAACGAATACTAAGACGCTTAACAGTTCTGGGGCAACGAGGGGTAGGTGATGCGCTGGAGATGCCCGTGGCGATTCTGCTTCAAGGTCCCTTCGGAGGCCGACGCCCCGCGGGGCGCCGGCCTCCGAAGAAGACGTCCGCAGCGATGCCGGCGCCGTGGCTCCGGGCACCTGCTACGAGCGTGGCGATGCCCGGTACGGGAGCCCAGAATGGCCGTCAGCCCAACCGTACTGGCGCGCGCAGAGGTCACCAGCCCGCGCCGTCCGGGCTCTTCCTGTGGCGGCGGACGGTGACGACCATCGCGGTGACCAGTACGACGAGTCCGATGCCGAAGCCGATTCCGATGGCCTTGAGGCTGGTGACCGCTCGCTCTCCGGAGGCGACGGCTGAGCGGGAGAGGGTGGCGGAGGAGGAGGGAGAGGGGGAGGACGCGGAGGCGGAGTGCTTCGGGGCGACAGGAGCGGCCGATGGTGTGGTCGGGGGCGCTGTGGCGGCGGGCCGCACGGTGAACACCGACTTACCCGAGACGGGGTGGCCGTCGGCGGACACGACCCGGTAGCCCACCGTGTACCGGCCGGCGCCGTTCGCGGCCTGCAGCTTCAGCGTGACCTCGCGCCCCGCCACAGCCGGAGCGCCGTCGCCGAGCGCGGCGCCGTCCGGTCCGGTGACGGCGAGCTGGGCGTACTTCTGTGTCATGGGGTCGCTGAACGTGAGCGTGACCGTACGGGGGACGGCGTCGAGGAGGGCGCCGTTCGCCGGATCGGAGCCGTTCAGGTCCGTGTGGGCGGCGGCTGGCGGGGAGGAGATCGCCAGCAGTCCGCTGACGGCAGCGGGAAGGAGAAGGGTGCGCACCGTCGTACGGGCGGCGCGTGGATGCCTGATGCGCATGGTGAGGAGAGCTCTCTGTCGGCCCCGGCACAGGACGGGCACGGGAAAGGACGGCGTGTCGAGGAGGCCGCACGGCGCGCGCCGACTCGCCCGCGTCGTGCGTCAGACGTCGTGGCGTCAGGCTGCGAGGCGGAAGCCGGTCACGGCCGGCGGCCGGAACGGGTTCGGGAGGACCACGGGCGTCGGAGGCGCGCGTCCGGGGCACGGGTACGCGAGGGCGGTGGGCCGTAGCGGAGCCACTTCGGTGGCAGGGGTGCGCAGGGGGCCGTGCCCGGCCGGGATGGCCGTCAGCAGAGGTAGCAGGGCGTGCAGGATCCGCTGGGCGGATTCGGTGAGGGGCCGGGCGTGCAGGAGCAGGGACTCGGTCGTGCCCAGCAGCCGTGCGGCTAGCAGCAGCGTGACGGCGTGGCCGCCCAGCAGCACGGGCGGGCCCGGTCCGGCGGCCGCGTGCTCGGTCAGTCCCGCGAGATGTCCGCCACTCGGTCTGTCGGTGAGTGCCGCGCAGGCGCCAGGAACCACGTAGCAGACGTGGTACGCGGCCTGCGCGCCGGCGAACGCGGCCAGCAGCTGGGTGTCGGCGAGCCGCCGCCGGGTGAGGACGAGATACAGAGGCACCGCGAGCGCGGCCTCGACCACGAGGACGAGGAGTCGCGGGGTGTGTCCTTGGAGCAGAGCGTGTCCGCCCACCGGCAGCAGGACGCACAGAACCGCCAGCACCCCGGCCCGCACCGCCCGCAGCGCACCGGCCCACGGCGGGACGCCGTGCGGTAGGAGGGAAGCGAGCATGACGGGGCTTTCGGAGGGGAGCGGTCGAGTCGGCCGCCGGAAGGGCCGCAATGGACGGACGAACGCAGCGTACCGGCCCGCCGTCGGCGCGAGTGCAGCGGCCGTGCTCGTACGAGGGGGACCTCACAGGTGGGCCGATCGGGTGTACGGCGCCTCGACGGCGTGCGGGTCCGGGACAGGCTGTTGGCTGCCTCTGCTAGGGCTGCGGAATGATCGATGCCTTCGAGGCCCTTGCCCGGGCCGTCCCGTCCCTCTCCGGCCGAGGGGCTGTGGGGGCGGGTTCCTGGGGCGCGGCGGGACTCGTGTGCCTAGGCACCCTGGCTGGAGCGTGGCTGGTGCGACGCTCCCGGTCACGTCGCGGCCTGTGGCCGGCAGTCGCCGCGACCACCATGCTCACGCTTGCCCTCACCGACATCGTCCCGGAAGTCCGGGATGACTCCCGCGAGGCCGGAGTGCCCCTGTGGTGGTGTGCGGGGGCGGGGTGTGCCGGCTTCCTGGTTGTCACCCGTGTCACGCGTCGCTGCTGCGGTCGCGCCGGGGTAGCCCCCGGCGCGACCGGTGGAGCCGCTGGGGTGATCGCCGTGCACCGCGTGGTCGAAGGCGCCTCGCTCGGGCTGGCGCCCTCACTACCGCTCGCCATCGGGCTCGTGCTGCACGCGGTCGGCGAGGGTCTGGCCCTGGCCGTGCTCCTCGGCGCGGAGACCGGCAGGTTGAGGCTGTGGCTCCCGGTGGCGGCCCTGAGCCCGGCGGCCGGGCTGCTGCTGACGGCCGTCCGCCCCGTGCCGGACTCCGTGGTGCCCGTGGTGCTCGCGGTGGTTGCCGGGGCTCTCCTCCGTATGGCCTGGGTGGGAGTGAAGCTCGCCATCGCCGAGCGCCGGAGCGTTCCATGGGCGCGGGACGACGTGGGGGGCGGTCCGGTGGATAGCTCAGCGGACCAGTCGGTGACAGCATGATTCAGCGCGTGCTTTATTCACGCTTCACTTGATTCAGTGTTGGCTGTACTGTCCGTTTCCATGGAGACGATGAACCCGCCCGCCCTCGCGGTCGCCGTGAACGCCGAAGCGCTGGCCAGAGTCGGCACGGCCCTCGCCGACGAGAACCGCCGCAGGCTGTTGCTGGCCCTGCTGAAGGCCCCGGCTTATCCCTCGGACCTGGCCGAAGCGCTGGGCATGACCCGGGGCAACGTCTCGAACCACTTGTCCTGTCTGCGCGGGTGCGGACTGGTGCGGACCGTCGCGGTCGGGCGCCGGGTCCGCTATGAGCTGGCCGATCCCCGACTCGCCCACGCGCTGTCCGAGCTTGCCTCGCTCGTCCTCCTCGTCGACCCGGCCGTCGAGACCGCGGAACCCTGCGCCCCGGACGACTACGCCGACGGCACCGCCGCCGACGCCTGCGACGCGGCCGGCGACTGCGGCGCCGCTGACCTCGTCACCGTCGACGCTGCGGAGGTGTCCCGTGGCTGACGCCTGCTGCGGCACCGACACCCCTGGGTCCGCACCCCATGCCACGGAACAGGCCCCGCCTCCCTCGGCCGTCTGGCAGGTACGCGAACTCCAGGCCGCCGCCCTCTCCGGCGTACTGCTCGGCATATCCCTGCTGCTCCCCGGGACCTGGGCCACCGTCGGCGAACTCGCCGCCCTGGCGGTCGGCGCCGCCACCTTCGTGCCCGGCACGCTGCGGGGCCTGGCGAAGGGCCGGCTCGGCGTCGGTCTGCTGATGACCATCGCCGCCGCCGGTGCCGTCGCCCTCGGCGAGCACGGCGAGGCCGCCACCCTCGCGTTCCTCTTCTCCATAGCCGAGGGGCTGGAGGGCTACGCGGTCGCCCGCACCCGGCACGGGCTGCGCGCCCTGCTCGACCTCGTTCCGGCCACCGCGACCGTACGGCGCGGTGGACTGGAGCAGGAGATGGCCCCCGCCGAGCTCCGAGTCGGCGACACGCTCCTGGTCAAGCCGGGCGAACGCATCGCCACCGATGGCACCGTCGCCTCCGGCCGCAGCGCCCTGGACACCTCCGTCGTGACCGGCGAGTCTGTCCCCGTCGAAGTCGGCCCCGGCACCGAGGTGTTCGCCGGTTGCGTCAACGGCGCGGGCGCCCTGGAGATCACCGTCACCGCCACCGCCGAGGACAACTCCCTCGCCCGCCTGGTCCACACCGTCCACGAGGCCCAGGAACGCAAGGGCGCGGGCCAGCGCCTCGCCGAACGGTTCGCCAAGCCCCTCGTCCCCGGCGTGCTCGTCCTCGCCGCCGCCGTCGCGGCACTTGGCAGCCTCTTCGGCGACCCGGGCGTTTGGATCGAGCGCTCCCTGGTCGTCCTCGTCGCCGCCGCCCCGTGCGCCTTCGCGCTGTCCGTGCCGGTCGCCGTGGTCGCCGCGATCGGGGCCGCCTCCAAGGCGGGCGTCCTGCTCAAGGGCGGCGCCGCTGTCGAAGCTCTGGGCAAGGTCCGGGTCGTCGCCCTCGACAAGACCGGCACATTGACCCGTAACGAGCCCGCCGTCATCGAGATCGTCCCGACCGACGGTCACACGCGCGCGGACGTCCTGGCGGTCGCCGCCGGACTGGAGGCGCGCAGCGAGCACCCGCTCGCAGCCGCCGTCCTGGCCGCAGCCGACACCACGGTCCCCGCCGACGACGTGGAAGCCGTCCCGGGCAACGGACTCACCGGCACCGTGGCGGGGCGGCCCGCCCGGCTCGGCAAGCCCGGCTTCGTCGAACCGGGACCCCTCAACGATGACGTCCTGCGTCTCCAGGACGCCGGGGCAACCGTCGTCCTGGTCGAACACGACGGTCGGCTCCTCGGCGCCGTCGCCGTCCGCGACGAGATACGTCCCGAGGCCGCCGATGCCGTCCGTGCCCTCCACCGTCAGGGCGTCCGGGTGGTCATGCTGACCGGTGACAACGCCCGCACTGCCGCCGCCATCGGCGCCGCCGCGGGCATCGAGGACATCCGCGCCGAACTCCTCCCCGAGGACAAGGCCCGCATCGTCACTGAACTCCGTGCAGTCCACGGGCCGGTCGCGATGGTCGGTGACGGCATCAACGACGCCCCCGCCCTGGCCACCGCCGACTCCGGCATCGCCATGGGAGCCATGGGCAGCGACGTCGCCATCGAGGCCGCCGACACCGCGCTCATGGGCGAGGACCTGCGTCGCCTCCCCGACGCCCTCGCCCACACCCGGGCCGCCCGCCGCATCCTCACCCAAAACCTGCTCCTGTCCGGCGCCATACTCGTCGCCCTGGTGCCCCTCGCGGCAACCGGTGTGCTGGGCCTGGCGGTCGTCGTCGCCAGCCACGAACTGGCCGAGGTCCTCGTCATCGGCAACGGCATCCGCGCCGGCCGCAAGCGCCTCCTGCCCGCGCACCCGCCCCTGCGTACCTCCAGGGCCGCCCCGGCCACCGCACCGCTCCCGACCCCCGCGACGGCCGTACCCGTACCAGTGGCGGGCCCGGTTCTCCTGTCCCTGAGCCCGGCGGTCCCGGCCACGGCCCCCGGTCAGCAGTCAGGAGGCTGCTGCGGCGATTCCTGCGGATGCGACGGCGGCTGACAGGACACCTCCGCCGCTCAGGGGCGGGCGGAAGCGCTGGAGCGATGGCCTAGCATGGCGCGCATGCCGAGCCACCCGCCCCTGCCGCTCCGGACCTGGTCCGGCGTGCTGCTGGTGTGCGCGCTGTTTGCCTGCCTGACGGGGCTCGCCCGTCCGGCGATGGCCATGGGCATGTCGATGCCCATGGCCGCGCCGATGACCGAGCACATGACCCCGGCGGCCTGGCACTCCGCGTCCGCGAGCCCGGCGAACAAGGCCACGGCTGCCGTCCCGCCCAAGGCGCCCGACTGCCCGGTGGTCGACGACCAGTGTGTCGCGCCCAAGGGCATCCCGGCCCAGGACGGCCCTTCACCCGCCGCTCCCGGGGCCTCATCGTCCGGTGCGAGCAGCTCTGTACCCATGGGTGACTCGTGGCCCCATGCCCCACCCGACGTAGCGGCACCCCCTGATCTGCACCGGTTGTGCGTGTCGCGGACGTGACGGCACACCGCCCGCGAGGCCGAGCCTTCGATGCCGCCTCACGGGCTTCTGCGTACATCACGTCCGCTTCGGCGTGCCCGTAAACCCGCTGTGCGGGGGGCCGTCGTCGTCGCAGAACAGGAGCCGCGACGCCATGTCGTCGTCCATCGCCTTGCTCGTGACCGGTGCTGGTACCGGTCTGCTCGCCGGGGGTGCCTCGTGCGCCGCCGTCCAGGGAGGTCTGCTGGCCGGGGCCGTCACCCGCCGCCGTACCTCCGCCCCCGACCGAGGGACCGGGGAAACCCCACTCGCCCCCGTCGGGGCCTTCCTCGCCGGAAAACTGCTCTCCCACGCCGTCCTCGGCGCCCTGCTCGGCACCTTCGGCAAGGCCCTCCAGCCCAGCCCCCGCACCCAGGCGGTCCTGCTGCTTGCCGCTGGCGTGTTGATGGTGCTCTTCGCCCTCGACCTGTTCGGGGTGAAGGCCGTCGGACGACTCGTGCCCCGACCGCCGGCGTCCTTCGGCCGGCTCCTGCGTCGCAGTGGCAGGACCGAATCAGCTCTGACACCCGCCCTCATCGGGCTCGCCACCGTCCTCGTGCCCTGCGGGGTCACCCTCTCCATGGAGCTCCTCGCCATCACCTCCGGCTCTGCCGTCGCCGGAGCAGCGGTGATGGCCGGGTTCGTCATCGGCACGGCCCCGCTCTTCGCCGTACTCGGCTACCTCTTCCGGCGCAGCAGCCAGGCGATGTCCGGGCGGCTCGCCGGACTCACGGCCGTCGTGGTGCTCGCCGTCGCCGTGTGGACCATGGGCTCCGCGCTCCAGGCCGGCGGGTGGGTTTCGTTCAGCGCCCCGGACAAGAAGGAGACCGTCACTGCGAGCGGCCCGTTCATCGTCGAGGGCGGCGACGGCAGCGGCAGCGGCAAGGGCGGCACTACCGGCGCGGATCCGGCGCCCGTTCGCATCGATGCGAACGGGAAGCAGATCGTCACCCTGACCGTCACAGACTTCTACACGCCCACGTCCTTCACGGCGAAGACAGGCGTGCCCACCACGCTGGTGCTGCACGGCAAGGACTCCGGCGGCTGCGCCCGGGCCTTCACGATCCCCGAACTCGGTGTCCAGGAGATCGTCAAGCGGGACGGAGACATCGAGATCGACCTCGGCACGCGCAAGGCCGGCACCCTGCGCTTCTCGTGCGCCATGGGCATGCAGACCGGCTCCATCGACTTCGCGTAAGGAACAGTGGAATGAAGCTCTTCAACCGTAAGAAGAACACCACTCAGGCCGCGGCCGAGGCCGGTTCGGCTGTCACGCTTCTCATCGAGGGCATGCACTGCACGAGTTGCGGTCTGCTCATCGACGACGAGCTGGAGGATGTCGACGGGGTCCGCGCGGCCACGACGGACGCACGGACCGGGCGCAGTGTCGTCCGCCTGGACGAGGGCGCTGACGTCGACAGTGTCGTGCTCATCGCCGCTGTCGAAGCGGCCGGTGACTACACGGCACGCGTTGCGGTGTGACGCACTGACGGGGGTGCGCGGGCAGCGGCCGGTCCGCGGCCCGCGCGCCGTTCCTCACCGAGCGACGACGAGGCGGGAGCCCTGCGGGCCACGCTGAGGCGCCGGCACGAGCCAAGGATGCAGCAATGGCGGAATACGCATCCGAACAGGTCATCAGCTCAATTCCAACTGGACGGGAATACCGCCCGGCGACCTCGTTATGCGCAGCCGGTGTGATTTCCACCGATCAGCAAGGCGTAGCTGACCGGCACGGCCGACAGGGTCGTGCAGGAGGCGCGTGGCGCCCCGTGGGCGAGACGGCGCGCGGATGCCTGCCGGTGTCGCCTTGACGTTGTGCGATGGACCCGGCGCTGCGGGCGGCGGTCGTCCGCCTGGACACCCGTCGTCATTGCTGGCGCTGGTGCTACGGCCCAGCTGACACGGATGCCAGGCCGCGAGCGGCGCGCTGGACGACGGGCCCGAGCTTCCGGGACAGCGGCATCTGCAGCCCGATGTCGCCGGCACCGTCACCGCTGACGACGCTGCCGAACGGACCCGTCAAAGAACGGCCTAAAAGCGCTTCTCCCTCCACACGGTCACGACCGACGGCCGCGGCAGGCTGCCCGGTCCGTCCGGCCAGACGGATCCCGGGTTCTCGGCCGTGGCGCCGTCGGTCTCGCCCGGGTGCTGGGCCGCGATGAGGATGCGGTCCTCGGTGATGATCGGGCCGCAGGTCTCGGCGGCCTTCGGGACGGTGAGGAACTGCTTGACGTGGCCGCGCTCGGGGCCCTTGAGGGGGACGGCGAAGAGGCCGTCGTTGGAGCCCAGGGCGTTGCCGTCAGTGGCGAGCCACAGGTTGCCGTGCTCGTCGAAGGCGATGTTGTCGGGGCAGGAGATGGGGCTGACCTGGCTCTTGTCGTAGCCCGCGAAGTAGGTGGAGGGGTCGGACGGGTCGCCGCAGATCAGGACGAGGCGCCAGCCGAAGGAGAGGGCGGCGTCGTCGTGGTGCTCCTCCAGTTCGAGGATGTGGCCGTGCTTGTTGCCCTTGCGGGGGTTGGCCTCGTCGGGGCCGGCCTTGCCGGTGGCGCCGCGGTCCTTGTTGTTGGTGAGGGCAACGTAGACGCGGCCGGTGATCGGGTGGGGCTCGACGTCCTCGGGGCGGTCCATCTTCGTCGCGCCCACCTTGTCTCCGGCGAGGCGGGTGAAGACGTACACCTCCTCGGCAGTCATGCCCGGCACGTGGGAGACGTCACCGGAGGCGAGCGGGATCCACTCGCCGGTGCCGCCGAAGTCGCCGTCGGAGGGGAGTGCGCCGCTGCCGTCGATCTCGGCGGCCGGGCTGTCGCCGGTGAACTTGGCGACGTACAGGGTGCCCTCGTCGAGCAGGCGCATGTTGTGCGCGCGGGCGGAGGGGCTGTTGCCCTTCCGGTAGGCGTGCTTGGAGACGTACTTGTAGAGGTAGTCGAAGCGCTCGTCGTCGCCCATGTAGAGGGCGACGTGGCCGTTGCGGGTCAGGCGGGGCTCGGCGGCCTCGTGCTTGAAGCGGCCGAGCGCGGTGCGCTTGCGGGGGACGGAGTCGGGGTCGTACGGGTCGATCTCGACGATCCAGCCGTGCCGGTTGGGCTCGTTGGGCTCCTTGGCGATGTCGAAGCGGTCGTCGAACCGCTCCCACTTGCGGGCGCTGGCGCCGGTCGGGAGGCCGTAGCGGGCGAGACGCTGCTTGGCGAGAGGGTCGGTGACAGCGGCGGCGTTGGCGAAGTACTGGTTGAAGTTCTCCTCGCCGGACAGGACGGTGCCCCAAGGGGTGATGCCACCGCCACAGTTGTTCAGGGTGCCGAGCACGGTGCGGCCAGTGGGGTCGGCGGCGGTCTTGAGGAGTTCACTGCCGGCGGCGGGGCCGGTGAAGCGGAAGGGGGTGGTGGCGGTGATCCGGCGGTTGAGGGTGTCGCTGACCGGCCAGAGGCGTCCGGAGTGCCGGTCGGCGCGTACGACGAGGACGGTCAGGCCGTGGGCGGCCCAGGCGGTCTCGACCTGCTCGCGGGTCGGGTTGGCCGGGTCGTAGCCGTAGAACATGATCTCTTCGTTGGTGTACTCGTGGTTGACCACGAGCAGCTGGTGGCCCCGTCCGCGCGGTGCGTCCAGGAGAGCCATGTAGTCGCAGTTGTAGCCGAACTGGAGGGCCTGGGCCCGAGCGCTTTGGTTGCGGGCGTCGAAGCGCGGGGCGCGGGGAAGTACCGGGTCGCCCCAGCGGATCACGACCTGCTGGGCGTAGCCCTCCGGGACGATCACGGCGTCGGCGGTGTTCGGGGCGACCGCCTCGAAGTCGAGACCGCGCGGCGGACGACCGTGCCCACTGTGCAGGGCGGAGCCGGCAGCGGCCGGAGCCGCAGTGAGACTGGTAGCGCCGGTGGCCATGGCCAGGACGGTCGCGCCCTTGAGTACACCGCGGCGGGACATCGCCCGGGCGACGATGTCGCCGAAGTAGGTGTTCAGCGAGCGGTTCGGGGCTTCGTGGGAGCAGGCGTTGCCGCACCGGTACTGGCAGGTCAGCGCCGACCGTGCGGTGTTGTGGCTGGGCAGCAGGGGCAGTTCGACATGCTGGCCAGTGCGGTCGCCGGACAGGGGCTGATCGGGCACGGTTCCTCCACGCTCAGGGGTTGGGTGGGCCGGCCGCCGGGCATATAGGCGGTCATCGATGGATGACGCTAAGGCTCGCCCTTCCGCTACGCGGCGACCGGACGGTGAACACCGTTCGAACTCTGCCCCGAGGGTGGACTGCATCGCTCGTAAAACATCATGATCCGTCTATATAGATGGGCGGCTATCGTTCATCCGAGAGGGTCCTCCCGTACATCGGAAGTTCACATAGGCAGCCTTCGATCTAAGTGTCCGAACGGGGCGCGCCGCGCACCGGATCCAGACGCCGGGGCACCCGGCAGACACGAGGGTCGAGAGTCGTGAACATTTCCACTTCGTTGCGCCGGGCCAAGGCTCCCCTGGCCCTGACGGCCGCCGTCATGCTCACCGCGGCCGCGTGCGGCGGTGCCGACGCGGGTTCGGGCGGTGGCGAGGACGGCGGAAAGCTCTCCGGCAAGGTGGCGATCGACGGTTCGAGCACGGTCGCCCCGCTGAGCAGCGCGGCCTCGGAGCTCTACGCCGAGAAGCAGCCCGGCGTGCAGGTCACGGTCGCCACCTCCGGCACCGGCGGCGGCTTCAAGAAGTTCTGCGTCGGCGAGACCGACATCTCCGACGCCTCCCGTCCGATCAAGGACGAGGAGATCAAGACCTGCGGCGAGAACAACATCAAGTACAAGCAGTTCGCCATCGCCAACGACGGTCTGAGCGTCGTGGTGAGCAAGGAGAACACCTGGGCGAACTGCCTCACCGTCGCCCAGTTGAAGAAGATCTGGGAGCCCGGCTCCAAGGTGAACAACTGGAACCAGGTCGACCCGAAGTTCCCGAACGAGCCGCTGAAGCTCTTCGGTGCGGGCACCGACTCGGGCACCTTCGACTACTTCACCGACGCCATCAACGGTGAGGAAGGCGCCTCCCGCACCGACTACAGCGGCAGCGAGGACGACAACGTCACCGTGACCGGCGTGTCCGGAACCAAGGGCGGCCTGGGCTACTTCGGCTTCTCCTACTACGAGGAGAACGCGGACAAGCTGAAGCTCGTCGATATCGACGGCGGCGGCGGCTGCGTCAAGCCGAGCGTCTCGACCGTCCAGGACGGCTCGTACACGCCGCTCGGCCGACAGCTGTTCATCTACCCCTCGGACGCCGGCCTGAAGAAGCCCCAGGTCCTCGACTTCGTCGAGTTCTACGTCGAGAACAACAAGAAGATCGCCGAGGACGCCAAGTTCATCCCGCTCAACGACAAGCAGGAGAAGGAACTTCAGGCCGCCCTGGAAGAGCTGAAGAAGGCCACCAAGTGACAGGCTCCACCACCCAGTCCGCCGCGGGGACCGAAACCCGGTCCCTGCGGCGGGCTCGCCCGCGTTACGGCGAGGCGGCCATCAAGGCGGTGCTGCTCGCCGCAGCCCTGGTCTCGGTCGCCACCACGGCGGGGATCGTCATCTCCCTGATCCCGCCCGCCGCCGAGTTCTTCCAGCAGGTCGACATCGGCGAGTTCCTCACCGGGACCCAGTGGACACCGCTCTTCTCCGACAAGCACTTCGGTGTGCTGCCGCTGGTCGCCGCGACCCTGGTGATCACGGGCATCGCCGTCCTCGTCGCGATCCCCGTCGGCCTCGGCGCGGCGATCTACCTCAGCGAGTACGCCAAGCCGCGCGTCCGCAAGTTCCTCAAGCCCAGCCTTGAGGTCCTGGCCGGCATCCCGACCGTGGTCTACGGCTTCTTCGCGCTGGCGTTCATCACCCCGCTGCTCCAGGACACCCTGCCCGAGGGCTGGGCGCCCGAGGTCCGCAACGGCCTCGCGGCCGGCCTGGTCATGGGCGTCATGATCGTCCCGACGATCGCCTCGCTCACCGAGGACGCCCTGTCCGCTGTGCCGCACGCCCTGCGCGACGGCGCGTTCGCCCTCGGCTCCGGCAAGCGCACCGTGTCGGTCCGCGTGGTCGTCCCCGCCGCACTGTCCGGCATCGTCGCCGCCTGCGTCCTGGGCATCTCCCGGGCCATCGGCGAGACGATGATCGTCCTCATCGCCGCCGGTTCGAAGCCCGACTTCACGATCAATCCGCTGGTGGAGATGGAGACGATGACCGCGTTCATCGCCCGTGCCGCCTCCGGCGACGTGCCGGTCGGCTCGATCTCGTACAACACCATCTTCGCGGTGGGCGCGCTGCTGTTCCTGGCGACCTTCGTGATGAACATGATCAGCATCCGTCTGGTGCGCAAGTACCGGGAGGTCTACGAATGAGCGCCCCCGTCAAGGACGCGCCCGCGCCCGTCTCCGAGCGCAGACTGCTGGCCGGACCCCGCTTCCGTCCCGGCGAGAGCCTGTTCCGCTGGCTGCTGCTCGCCTGCCTGGCGATCGGCATCCTCTTCCTGGTCTCGCTCCTGGCCTACCTGGTCATCGAGGCGTGGCCGCGGCTGGACTCCCGGCTGTGGAACAACTTCCCCTCCATCCGCCGCCCCGAGAACGCCGGCGCCCAGTCCGCCATCATGGGCACGATCTGGGTCATCAGCTTCACGGCCCTGTTCTGCCTGCCCACCGGCATCATGGCGGCGATCTACCTGGAGGAGTACGCCGACCAGAACCGCTGGTACAACCGCCTGATCGAGCTGAACATCCAGAACCTGGCCGCCGTCCCCTCGATCATTTACGGCATCCTCGGACTCGGCCTCCTTGCCCGGCAGTTCGCCCTGGGAACCACCGTGCTCACCGCGGCACTGACGCTCTCCCTCCTGGTCCTGCCCGTCGTGATCATCGCCTCCCGCGAGGCGATCCGCGCCGTCCCGCAGTCCATCCGGCAGGCGTCCCTCGCCCTGGGCGCCACCCAGTGGCAGACCATCTCGCGCCAGGTCCTTCCGGCCGCCGTACCCGGCATGGCCACCGGCGCGATCCTCGCCCTGTCCCGCGCGATCGGCGAGGCCGCCCCGGTGATCATGCTCGGCGCGGTCACCTTCGTGATGTTCAACCCCGAGGGCCTGCAGAGCTCCTACACCGTCCTGCCGGTCCAGATCTACAACTGGATCAGCCAGTCCCGCACGGAGTTCCACCACCTGGCCGCCGCCGCGATCATCCTGCTGCTCGGCATCCTGCTGCTGATGAACGCCGTCGCGATCTGGCTCCGCAACCGCTACGCACGCCGCTGGTGACCACCATGACCCCCGCCACGAACAGCCCCGTCACCGCTCCCACCCCTCCGCAGGAGACCGTCATGACCACTTCCTCCGAGCCCGCCGGCGGCCTGAAGTCGCCGAAGGTCAGCTACCGCGACGCCCCCGCCCTGGTCAGCCCGGTCTTCGAGGTCGGCAGCCTGTCGGTCTTCTACGGCGACCACGAGGCCGTACGCGACGTCAACATGAGCATCGGCCAGCGCCAGATCACCGCGATGATCGGTCCGTCCGGCTGCGGCAAGTCCACCGTCCTGCGCTGCTTCAACCGCATGAACGACCTCGTCCCCGGCGCGCGGGTCGCGGGCAAGGTCCGCTACCACGACGAGGACCTGTACGGGAAGGACGTCGACCCGATCGAGGTCCGCCGCCGGATCGGCATGGTCTTCCAGAAGCCCAACCCGTTCCCGAAGTCGATCTTCGACAACATCGCGTACGGGCCCCGGGTGGCCGGCTTCAAGGGCAACCTCGACGACCTCGTCGAGGAGACCCTCACGCGCGCGGCCCTGTGGGACGAGGTCAAGGACAAGCTGAAGACCTCCGCCCTCGCCCTGTCCGGTGGACAGCAGCAGCGGCTGTGCATCGCCCGCACGATCGCGGTCAAGCCCGAGGTGATCCTGATGGACGAGCCCTGCTCGGCCCTCGACCCGATCGCCACGGCCAAGATCGAGGACCTCATGGAGCACCTTGCCCAGGAGTACACGATCGTCATCGTCACCCACAACATGCAGCAGGCCGCCCGTGTCTCGCACCGCACGGCCTTCTTCACAGCCGACGTCGACGACAAGGGCGTCCGCCACGGCCGGCTCGTCGAGTACGACGAGACCGCCCGGATCTTCAGCACCCCCGCCGACCAGCGCACCGAGGACTACATCTCCGGCCGCTTCGGCTGAGCCCCCTCCAGACCGCCGCCCTTTGCGCGCCGCCACCGTGAAGGAGAACCACGGGTGACCCCCGACGCACCAAGGCCACCGAAGATCACCGCACAGCGCGGTACGGATGGCAAGGACGACACCGCAAGGCCGGGCCTTCTCCTGGCCGAGCCCGACCTCAAGCTCGCGGCACGCGCGACGGCCCGCTTCGAGGGCGCCGGCATCTCCGTGACCGTCTGCCACGACGGCGCGGAGGCACTGCTCCAGGCAGGCGCCCACCATCCGGCCGCCGTCCTGCTCGCCACGCCGCTCCCCGTGGTCGGCGCGGCTCGGGTCACGGAGCTGATCGCCCGTCTCCATCCGGTTCCGGTCATCGTCGGGGCCGGCCCGGAGGGAGTGGAGGAAGCCACCGCCGCGCTCGCCGCGGGCGCCGTGGCCATCGTCGCCCGCCCGTACCGCATCGAGGAGATCCTGCCGTTCCTCACCGGCGGCAGGCCCCCGGGCGACGGTTCCGCCGAACCCTTGGTGGTTGGTGACATCGAGCTTGACCCGATCGGCTTCCACGTCCATGTACGCGGCCGTGCCGTCCAGTTGCCGGTCCGTGAATTCCAGCTGCTGCGCTACCTGATGCAGCACCACAACCGGGTCATCAGCCGCGCCGAACTGACCCGGGCGCTGTGGGGCACGGACGCACCGGACAGCAACACCCTCACCGTCCACATCCGCCGCGTACGAATGAAGCTGCGCGAGGAGGCCGGGAGCTGCTGCACCATCGACGCGATCCGCGGCCTGGGGTATCGGCTGGAGTGCAGCACCGCCAGAACGCCGGCGTCTTCGGGCGCGTAGCCGGACGGCCAAGCCGGAGAACACCCGGCGTTCCTTCCAACCGTCACCGGATGCCATCGAGGAGTTGACCAGCCTTTGGCTCCCAGGGACAGGCAGCGGCGAGCATCCGGTCAGTCGGCGCGCAGCAGGGGGCCGAAGGTGTCACGTCCGACCTGTTCGGCTCGTGCCTGGCTGACGATGCCGCCCTTCACGTGGGGGTGAGCTTCCGCCCAGGTGCGGGCGGAAGCTTCGCTCGTGAAGAAGTTCAAGGCGTCGCAGCACACTTGGGCAGCTGGCCCCGAGGCCTGGCGGCGACCGACGAACACCACCGCGCTCGTCGGCTCCCACAGAGTCGTTTCGCCCGTCACGGTGACGGTGACCGGCTCCGCGGTGACGGGGTCCGAGGAGGTGATCACCGTGTTCTGGTCGAGCATGGCTGCGATGCCGAGGGCGTCGATCGCACACATCGACCACACCTGCACCCCGTTCTCCAGGCGTACGCGGTGCCGGGTCTCCTGGCTGGAGAAGGGGTAGGCGGCCCGGATCCGTCCCTTCTCGTCGAGCGTCAGGAAATCCTCGCGGTCCAGGTCGGCGAGCACCTCGGTGGCCGAGCGCCCGGTGGTCGCGGCGACCGGTTGCAGTGCGGCGGGCTCGGGGGCGGCGCCGGTGGCGGCGAAGTGCCGGAGCACTGCCTGATGCACGGCCCGCAGTCCGTTCTCCGTCGGGGCCAGGCGTCCGCGGCCACCACGTCCGACCGGATCCAGGACATCCGCATCGCAGCACTCCTCGGCCTCGACGGCGCCGGGCAGGTCCCCGGCCCGGCCGGCGAGCGCCTGACACAGGGCTTTCACGCTGGGCGCGCCGTCCACGCGGCCGTCAGCGTCCCGGTAGAGGCGGCACGAGACGCTCGGCGCTGCCCCGGCGGCGGCGAAGGGGTCGATGCCGTCGAGGAGCACGGTGGGCGAGCCGGTCATACCCCAGCGCGCGGCTCCCGCTTCGTCCTGTATCTCGACCAGCTCCACCCGCGCCTCGCGGCCCGCCAAAGCCGCGGCAATCCGCTGCTGGACCGCTGGGGCGTTGGGGCAATCGGGGACCGTCAGTACGGTGATGCGCATGCTGTCCTCCCAGCTCAAAGCCTGTACGTCCGACGCTAGACCTTCCACCGCACTGGAAGGTCAAGGCGTAGCCTTGAGGCATGCGTATCGGGGACCTCGCCACCGCCAGCGGACTGACGGCCAAGACCATCCGCTTCTACGAGCAGGCCGGACTGCTGCCGAAGCCGACGCGTACGAGCGGCGGATACCGCGACTACACGGGTGACGCCATCACCCGGCTCGCGTTCATCCGCGACGCCCAGGTCGCCGGTCTCACCCTCGCCGAGATCCGCTCCGTCCTGGTCCTACGCGACACCGGCCAAGCCCCCTGCGCTCGCGTCACCGAGCTGATCGACCAGCACCTCGACGAGATCAACCGGCGCCTCGCGGAGCTCCGGGCAACCCGTACGGCACTGCGTGCTCTCGCCCAGCGGGCTGCCGCGACCGACCCGGACACCTGCGACGAGGGCGATATCTGCACCATCCTCGCCATGCCGCTGCGAGCCACTGCCGCAGCATCCGAGTCCAGAGCCGACTGAGCCGGGAACCGGACTTGCATCCGGTACTCAGGTACAGGTTTACCGTCGGAGACGAGCCCCGGATGCGGGGATGTGATGACGGGAGTGAGCACGATGACCGATCTGGGATGGGTGCCGCAGTCCTGCACGCTGCCCACCGAGGAACGGCCCTTGCGGGTCGCCGAGTGGGATGCCCTGTTCGTCGAACGGCTGACCGCCCTCTCCCGGCCCGAGCCCCTGCGCCTGCGCCTCGCCCTGGCCGCCGGAGTGGGCGTCGAGGACCGGATCCGTGACCTGGTGGAGCGCGAGGGCGGCTGCTGCTCGTTCTTCACCTTCACGATCACTCCCGGTGGAGAGCTGGTTCACCTGGACATCACCGTGGACCAGGCGCACGAGGCGGTCCTGGAGTCCCTCGTCGCGCGGACGGGCATCGCCGGGGAGTCGTGGTGAGCGCGGGCCTGCGCAGCGGACAGGTCGCCGAGGCGGCCGGCGTGAACGTCCAGACGCTGCGCTACTACGAGCGGCGCGGCCTGCTGGCCGAGCCCAAGCGCACCAACGGCGGTCACCGCCTCTACGGCGAGGAGGCGGTGACCGCGCTGCGGGTGATCAAGGCCGCCCAACGGCTCGGGTTCACGCTGGAGGAGGTCGCCGAGCTGCTGGAGGCCGGCGGCCACCGACACGGCCGCCCCGTCGCGGGCCTCCAGGAGCGTGCAGCCGCCAAGCTCGCCGAGGTCGACGCGAAGATCGCCGATCTCACCACCATCCGCACTGCCCTGGCCACGGCCGTCGAAGCGGGCTGCGACGACCTGACCGTCTGCGCCTCCAGCGCCTGCTGCCCCATCCCCTTCACCGACCTCGCCGAGGAGAACCGCCATGCCGGACCTTGCTGACTCGCGTCCCCGCCGGGCGCCGAAGGCCCTGGGCGGCCTGGCCGCGCTGGCCTGCGTGGCATGCTGCGCGCTGCCCGTCCTGATCGCGGCGGGCGTCGTCGGCGCGGGCGCCGGGGCGGTGGTGGGCTGGCTGCCCGCCCTCGCCGTCGCCCTGGCCGTGCTCGCCGCCGGAACCTGGTGGTACGGCCGGCGCCGAGGCTCCTGCTCCTGCGCGCCCAAGGCCGGTGAGCAGGGTGGGTGCGGCTGCGGGACGCCCACTGACCCGCTGAAGATCAGTGACTCTGACGCGAGGCAGACCCGATAGACGAGCGCAGCAGCTCGTGCCCACCCTCTTCGGCGGCACCAGAGGATCGGGCGCCCTGGCGTCCGTGCCCACACCGTCTTTTCAGATCGGATCTCTCAATGCCTGCAGCTACACATGGTGGGGGCGGCTTCCTCCGCGGGGTCGCGGCCGGGCGTCCGGCGGCGGTCATTGCGGGGACGGTTGCCGCAGCCCTCGGGGTCAACCTCGCACTGTGGCTGATCGGTCTGGGCTTCGGCGGGTCGTTCCAGTACACCGAGGCCGATGGGTCGCTGCACACCACCACGGCACCGCAGGGCGTCATCACCATGACGGTGCTTCCCATGAGCGGCGGCCTGGCTCTGGCCGCGCTGCTGGCGGCGGCCGGGAAACGGCGTGCCATCCTGCGGTCGGCCCAGGTCGTGGGGGCGGGTGCCGCTTTGGCCACGACGGCGCAGACGTTCACCGCCAGCTTCGATATGCCCAGCACGATCGCACTCTCCGGCATGCACATCATCATCGCCGCACTCGTACTCCTCGCCCTGGAAGCACTGGCCCGCCGCAAGGACAGGCCCGGTCCGCCGGTAGAGGCACCGCAGGGGCAGGGGCCCTGCCCAGCGAGCCGACGTAGCCAGGCAGGATGAAGGACGCAAGTTCCCGCCCGCCGGGCGGACGGCGTAGAGGAGTAGTGCGTGTCGCAGGAGTCGCGGGGGCTTGTCGCGGGGATGGAGCGGCACCAGGTCGCCGTCTATGTAGGGGCGATGGCGGCAGGCGCCCTGGTGGGATGGGTGGCTCCCGATGCGGGTCCGGGTCTGGAGCACGCGATCAATCCCGTTCTCGCGGCCCTGCTGTACGTCACCTTCCTTCAGGTGCCCGCCGCGGACCTGGTCCGCTCCCTGCGCGCGAGCCGGTTCCTGGCCGCCGCGCTGATGGTGAACTTCGTGGTCGTGCCGCTGGTTGTGGCGGCGATGTTCGTGTTCCTGCCCGCCGACCAGGCGGTACGCCTGGGTGTGTTGCTGGTGTTGCTCGCGCCGTGCGTCGACTACGTGATCGTCTTCAGCGGGCTCGCCGGGGGCAGCAGCCAGCGTCTGCTAGCGGCCACTCCACTGCTGCTGCTCGCGCAGATGGTGCTGCTGCCGCTGTTCCTCTACCTGTTCATGGGTTCGGAGCTGGCCGACATCGTCGAAACCGGCCCGTTCATCGAGGCGTTCGTCGTACTGATCGTCATCCCGCTGGCCCTGGCGTGGCTCACCCAGGCGTGGGCTGCACGCCGGCCGGCCGGGCAGAAGGCTGCCGACGCGGCCGGGACGACGATGGTGCCGCTGATGGCCGCGACCCTGCTGACGGTGGTCGCCTCCCAGGTGCCCAAGCTCGACGACAGCCTCGTCGACGTCGCCCGCGTCGTGCCCTTCTACGTGATCTTCCTGATCGTGATGACGTTCGCCGGACTTGCCGTCGCTCGCCTCTTCCGCCTGGACGCGCCCGACGGCCGGGCGATCGTGTTCACCGGCGCGACCCGCAACTCCCTGGTCGTCCTCCCGCTCGCGCTGGCCCTGCCTGACCACCTCGCCGTCGCCGCGGTGGTCGTAGTCACCCAGACCCTGGTCGAGGTCGTCGGCATGGTCGTCTACGTCCGCGCGGTACCGCGCCTGCTGCCCGTCCCCGACCAGCGAGGACAGGCAAACCGCACGCCCGCCGACCGCTGACCTCCTCCTCACCCGCCCCTACGGATCACACGGGAGCCGCAGACTCCGGCCCCGGGCAGCGTCGGTGGCGGCGCGTGAGCCAGGTAGTGCCGCCGCCGACGGTTCAGGAGAACACCCTCAGCGCCCAGGGACCGGCGCCGAGCGCCACGCACCCGGCGAATTCACGCCCGGGGAGCCGTGGCCTCCGCCAGTTCGCGCGCGAGGTTGTCAACGCGGGCCGCAAGCGCGTCCCGCACTGCGCGCGCACTCTCGATGTCCAGACCGC
Source organism: Streptomyces sp. NPDC006339 (assembly GCF_040612775.1). Lineage (NCBI taxonomy): Bacteria > Bacillati > Actinomycetota > Actinomycetes > Kitasatosporales > Streptomycetaceae > Streptomyces > Streptomyces sp. NPDC006339. The sequence goes on along the minus strand of NZ_JBEXQW010000022.1, from coordinate 1,231 downwards.
CGAGTTCGGGCAGGTCCCAGTCCAGATAGCGGCGGCCGGGCAGCACGGAGCAGGCGTCGCCGCAGCCGAGCGTCACGACGACGTCCGCGGCCGTCACGGCCTCCGAGGTCAGGGGCTTGGGAAACTCCTCGCCCGGATCCAGCCCCTGCTCTGCGAGCAACCGCCGTACGACTGGAGCGATCTCCGCAGCCGGTGCGGATCCCGCCGTCATGACGAGAACCGAGTCCCCGGCACGCTCACGCATCAGGGCGGCGGCGAGCTGGGACCGGCCGGAGTTCTCCGTGCAGACGAACAGCACTTCGGGCACGGGCTTGGGGCACAGCCCGAGGCCCCGCGCCAGGGCGCTGAGCCTCTGGTCCGCGAAACGCTCGACAAGGGCCGGCAGGTGACGGCGCAGACGGGCACCGCCGGCGAGCAGGTCGGCGCACTCGGCTACGTACCGCTGAACCGTCTCACGGGAGAAGGACTGGCGGTGTCGCCCGACGAGCCGACGTGTGATGCGTTCCAGGACGCCACTCGGGTCGCCCAGGGGCGGCGTAGACCGCCCGAGGCCGGCAGATTCGTCCACCGCACACCTCCGCTCCGCGGCCAGGCACGCCGCAACACCCCACATGATAGATGCTCATCTATGTTCTGGACAGGCGCGCGGCGAAAGTGAACGCTCGGTGAACAGGCGGTAGGGCCACCTTCCGGGACCGGATTCCATGCCGTCCCGACCGTATGGTGAATAGATGGCTATCACTGCAATAGACGCGTCCCCGGACGTGCGCGCCCCGGAGACGGAGGCGTGCACCCCCCACCTGGCTTGCCTCCTGATCGACCGGGAGGAGGCGCAGCGGCTGGCGGCCACGCTCAAGGCCATCGCCGACCCCACCCGGCTGCAGATACTGCGACTGATCGAGCGCTCGCCGGAGGGCGAGGCGTGCGTGTGCGACCTGACGGAGTGCCTGGGGCTGCGCCAGCCGACGGTCAGCCACCATCTGAAGATCATGACCGAGGCCGGGCTGCTGAAGCGTGAGCGCCGTGGCACCTGGGCCTGGTTCTCCGTGGACCACGAGGGCCTGCGCCGCGTCCGGGACATCCTGGACCCCGCGACCGCCTGACCCGTAGCTCGCCACTCGGAACACCGAACCGGCCTCCGGTCTGCCGTACGGCAGACCCGAGGGGGGGTGGGTGTTGCGCGGCAGCCGGGCACACAGAGAGAAGGGAAGAGGGGGGGGGAGGGGAAGGG
>NZ_JBEXQW010000021.1:0-138600 GCF_040612775.1 Streptomyces sp. NPDC006339 | reverse complement strand
ATGCCCGCGTCGATGCCGATCGGGAAGAAGTACGAGAAGGTGCCGAAGCCCTTGTCGACGGCGAGCTCGCGCACCGCCGCGTACGAGCCGGCGAAGCCGATCCCGGCGATGATCACCGCACCGGCGACGACCAGGCCGATGAGTATCCGGTGCGTACGTGTCAGCTCCATCGCGGCCACCCGCGATCCCTCCCGTCGATCGACATCTCGCGGGCACAGACTGGCACATGCGCAAGGAGCCCGGCCCTCTGGGGAGGGACGGGCTCCGTACGAAAACGTACAAACACCTACAGGACGGTGACCGGGAAGCGGCGCCGGCGTTACTTGTTCGCCGTCGCGACCGCGGCGACGGCCTCCTTGGCCGCCTTCAGCGCGCTCTCCGTGATCCACTTCTCGGACGGGGTCTTCGCACCCGCGTAACCGGCCCCGTTGTAGGAGAGCAGCACCAGGACGTTGCCCGTCCGCGCCACCACCGAGGCGTACCGGAAGTCCGCGTCGGTCTTGCGGAGCTCGAAGTTCACCGTGTCCGCCTGGTCACCGAGGCCCGGCGTCGGAGTCGTCCGCAGCTTCTTGGCGCCCGGCGTCGCCTGGATCTTCGCCAGCTCCTTGGTGTGGTTCTCCGCGGCGCGCTCCTGGCCGCTGCCGAGCGTCGCGTCCGACTCGTAGCGGTAGTACGACACATCGAGCCAGCGGTACTGCGAACCCTTGACGCCCTTGTCCTCCAGGCCGTTCCAGGAACAGCCGCCGCGGCTGGTGAGATCACTGGAGGCGGCCGCCGTGCCGTTCTTGTTCTTCGCCTTCGGCACCAGGGTCTCGACCGTCTTCGCCGAGATCGCCTTGCACACGTCGGGCAGCTTCGCGTACCGCGCCGGCTCGACCGCCTTCGTCGACTGCGTGGGCTTCGGCGTCGCCGGGGCCGACGACGCCTGGTCCGGCGAACCGGAGCCCTTGTCGCCGGAGTCCGAGCCGGAGGAGCAGCCGGCGGCCACGAGCATCACCGGGACGGCGGCGCAGGCGAGTATGCGGGAGAGTCGCGGGGCTGATCGCTGCATGGTTCCTTCAGTCGCTTGGGCGGCGCGCGGCCGGGCGGCCGGGGGTACGCCGACACGTTACGCGCTCCGGCGCGCCGCCCGGCGGCGGCCGCGGAACGGTTCCGGGCGGCTACTCCTCCAGTCGCTCGGCGAGCAGCCGGGCCAGGTTCCTGGCCTTTTCCTGCAGTTCCTTGCTGTCGGGGGCCTCGACCGGAGTGGTCGTCTGCTCCTCGTACTGGACGGTCACGATGACGTTCGATGTGCGGAAGACCACGCTCACGAGGCGTTTCACGCCGGCGGGGCCGGTGCTCTCGAGGATGTCGTCGAGGAAGGCGACGTCACCGAGGCCGTCGAGGGCGCGGGGCTCCAGACCGGTGGTCGCGGGAGCGGTGGGAGTCGTCGGCGCGGTGGGCGTCGACGTGGCCGGGTCGGTGGTGGCCTGCGGCCCCTGGGGCGCGAGGGCCGGCTGGTGGCCGGTGAGGGGGGTGGCGGGGGCCGTGGAGGGGCCTCCGCCCGTGGGGCCCGTCGGGCCCGTGGACGCCGTGGGCGCCGTGGGCGTCGGGGGTGTGGTCGCCGGGGGCGTCGTCGGGGCCGGCGGAGCGACGCCGGCGGCGGCCTGCTTGCGGCCGTACACCTCCTGCGCGCGGGCGTCGTCGCTGACGGCCGGGTCGTAGGAGACGACCCGCTCGATGTCGAGGGTCAGCCGGTGCGAGGCGTCGGGGGCGTCCGACTTCCAGTTGCAGCCCACGCGGCGGTCGGTGTCGAAGGTCGCGGCGGCGGTGCCGCGGTAGACCCGGACGCGCTCGGCGTCGGGCAGCGCGGCGGCCCCCGGCAGCAGGTCCTTCAGGGTGGCCGCGGGGACCGCGCCGCAGGGCTCGAAGAGGGTGCGGTAGCGGCCGGGAGGCGCGGCGGGGGCCGCGGGCCCCGCCTTGGAGTCGACGGTCTCGGTGTCCACGGCCGTGCCGGAGGAGCAGCCCGTCAGACCGATCCCGAGACCGAGGGCGAGGGCGGCGGCGGAGAGGGCCGCGGACCCGGACCGGCCGGAGGCGTACGCCTTGCGCTGCACGATCCCAGGCTCCCTTCTCCCGGAGGAATCCCCCGAAAACTGTTTGCCGCCCCGTGGGGCGCGGTGAACACAATGTGTATCGCACGCGCAGCCGTTGATGCCGGTCCGCAGTCACCTGTACGGGCTTTGGCTCCGGTTTTTGCGTTATCAGACTTTATGGGGGAAGTGGGTAGGTATGTCGTACGTGGAGGTACCGGGCGCGAAGGTGCCCATCCGGATGTGGGCGGACCCGTCCTCCGTCGAGGGCGGCGCGATGCAGCAGCTCCAGAACGTGGCGACGCTGCCGTGGATCAAGGGCCTCGCCGTGATGCCGGACGTGCATTACGGCAAGGGCGCGACGGTCGGCTCGGTGATCGCGATGCAGGGCGCGGTGTGCCCGGCGGCGGTCGGCGTGGACATCGGCTGCGGCATGTCGGCCGTCAGGACGTCACTGACGGCGAACGACCTGCCGGGGGACCTGTCGCGCCTGCGCTCCAAGATCGAGCAGGCGATTCCGGTGGGGCGGGGCATGCACCGGGACATGGTGGATCCGGGGCGGCTGTACCAGTTCCCGACGACGGGCTGGGGCGACCTGTGGTCGCGGTTCGACACGGTCGCCGATCCGGTGAAGTTCCGCCGGGAGCGGGCCGAGAAGCAGATGGGCACGCTCGGCAGCGGCAATCATTTTGTTGAATTTTGTACCGATGAATCCGGTGTCGTGTGGCTGATGCTGCACTCCGGCTCCCGGAACATCGGCAAGGAGCTCGCCGAGTACCACATCGGCGAGGCCCAGAAGCTCCCGCACAACCAGGGCCTGGTCGACCGCGACCTCGCGGTCTTCGTCGCCGACACCCCGCAGATGGCGGCCTACCGCAACGACCTGTTCTGGGCGCAGGAGTACGCGAAGTACAACCGCGCGATCATGATGGCGCTGTTCCAGGAGGTCGTCCGCCGGGAGTTCCGCAAGGCGAAGGTCACCTTCGATCCGGTGATCTCCTGCCACCACAACTACGTGGCCGAGGAGCGGTACGAGGGGATGGACCTGCTCGTCACCCGCAAGGGCGCGATCCGGGCCGGCTCCGGCGACTACGGGATCATCCCCGGTTCGATGGGCACCGGCTCGTACATCGTGAAGGGCCTCGGCAACGCGGCCTCCTTCAACTCCGCCTCGCACGGCGCGGGCCGCCGGATGAGCCGCAGCGCGGCGAAGCGGCGGTTCTCGACCCGGGACCTGGAGGAGCAGACCCGGGGCGTGGAGTGCCGGAAGGACTCGGGTGTCGTGGACGAGATTCCCGGCGCCTACAAGCCGATCGAGCAGGTCATGGATCAGCAGCGGGACCTGGTCGAGGTGGTCGCCAAGCTGAAGCAGCTCATCTGCGTGAAGGGCTGACGCCGGCGCCGGGGGCCGGGTCAGAGCTCGCGGTGGACCTTGGTGTTGCTGGCCTGGGCGCGGGGGCGGACGACCAGGAGGTCGATGTTGACGTGCGGGGGGCGGGTGCAGGCCCAGGTGATGGTGTCGGCGACGTCGTCCGCGGTGAGGGGTTCGGCCACGCCGGCGTAGACCTGGGCGGCCTTGTCGGTGTCGCCGCGGAAGCGGGTGGTGGCGAACTCCTCGGTCTTGACCATGCCGGGGGCGATCTCGATGACGCGGACGGGGGTGCCGACGATCTCCAGGCGGAGGGTCTCGGCGAGGACGCGGGCGCCGTTCTTGGCGGCGACGTAGCCGGCGCCGCCTTCGTAGGTGGCGTGGCCGGCGGTGGAGGAGAGGACGACGACCGTGCCGTCGCCGCTCGCGGTGAGGGCGGGGAGCAGGGCCTGGGTGACGTTGAGGGTGCCGATGACGTTGACCTCGTACATGCGGCGCCAGTCGTCCGGGTCGCCGGTGGCGACGGGGTCGGCGCCGATGGCGCCGCCGGCGTTGTTGACGAGGACGGCGAGGGTGCGGAAGGCCGTGGCGAACTCGTCGACGGCGGCGCGGTCGGTGACGTCGAGGGCGTAGGCGGTGGCCTGGTGGCCGGCCTCGGTGATCTCGGCGGCGAGGGCTTCGATGCGGTCCTTGCGGCGGGCGGTGAGGACCACGCGGTAGCCGGCGGCGGCGAGCTGCCGGGCGGTGGCCGCGCCGATGCCGCTGCTCGCTCCGGTGACGACGGCGATGGGGGTACCGGCGGCAGTCATGACGTGCTCCTCGCGCGGGTGGTCGGGGTGGGATCGCCTGGTCAGGATAGGGCGGCGTGGGGTCAGCGGCCGCGCGGGGCGTACATGATGACCGCCATGCCGGCGAGGCAGATCAGGGCGCCGATGACGTCCCAGCGGTCCGGGCGGTAGCCGTCGGCGACCATGCCCCAGGCGAGGGAGCCGGCGACGAAGACTCCGCCGTAGGCGGCGAGGATGCGGCCGAACTCGGCGTCGGGCTGGAGGGTGGCGACGAAGCCGTAGACGCCGAGGGCGAGGACGCCGGCGCCGATCCAGATCCAGCCGCGGTGTTCCCGCACGCCCTGCCAGACGAGCCAGGCGCCGCCGATCTCGAAGAGGGCGGCGAGGGCGAACAGGGCGGCGGAGCGGGCGATCAGCATGGGGGAAGGGTGGCACGGTCCTGCGTGCGGTCGGCTGGTCGGCACGGGACACGCTGACGGATAATCAGAACATATGCGTCCTCATGGGTATCTTCAGGGCATGACTGTGATGCGCAAGGCGCTGCTCGGCGCGGCCCTGACGGCTGCCCTGGTGACCGGTACGGCCTCGGCCGCCGCCGCACCGCCGGAGGCGGATCTGGCCCACCACGGCCATGTCTCGCTCTGGGACGGGCGGATCGGCGTCTGGCTGGTCAGCGAGAACCACGGGCCCTCGAACGTCTCCCAGGCCACCGTCCGGCTCGCCTTCTCCGAGCCCATGGCGGGCGGTCAGGAACTGCCTCCGACCTGTCTGTGGAGCAGCGACCGGGTGGTCTCCTGCCGTACGGGGGAGCTGCGGGCGACCGGTGCGGTCGAGGAGCTGGCGCTCGACCTGCGGACCGCGGGGCGGCCGGAGGAGCTGACCGTGGACATCCGTACCGTCTGGCAGGACGGGGTGGCCGACGGCAACCCGCGCAACGACCGCCATCGCGTGCTCGTCCTCGCGACCGGCGACCCGTACGTGTTCTGAGCCGGGACCGGGACCGGGGCCGGCTAGGCGCCGAGCGGGGCCGTGTAGCCGTCGGGGCGGACCAGGATCGTGTCGCGGCGGGCCCGGTCGGCCCAGGTGGCCCGTATCGCGCGCTCGGGGGCGACCGGAGCCGTACGGGGCAGGGCCGGGCTGGTGCCCTCGGGGGCGATCAGGACGAACCGGCCCTCGCGCAGCAGCTCGTAGAGCCGGCCCTCGCGCAGCTCCAGGTCCGGGACCCGGCGCGCTTCGGGACCGTAGGAGAGGCCGATGCCGCTGATCTGGCCCACGACGCGGTCGGCGGCGGGCCGGACGACGCCGAGCATCCGGGAGGCGACGGCGCGGGCGGCCCGCTGGAGCGGTGAGTGGGCGATGGCGAGCCGGATGAGGGTGCCGCTGCTGCGCAGCACCAGGGCGCCGATCGGGTGCCGCTCGGTCTGGTAGCTGTCGAGGAGCGCCTCGGGGTCGGTGGCCTCGCCGCGCAGGACGGCGGCGAGCTTCCAGGAGAGGTTGGCGGCGTCCTGGAGGCCGGTGTTCATGCCCTGGCCGCCGGCGGGGGAGTGGACGTGGGCGGCGTCGCCGGCGAGGAAGACGCGGCCGGAGCGGTAGTCGGGCACCTGGCGCTCGTCGCTGTGGAAGCGGGAGACCCAGCGGGCCTCGTGCATCCCGAAGTCCCTGCCGAGGGCGCGCCGGGCGATGTCCCGGACCTCCTCGAAGGTCACCGGTTCGCTGTCGGGGACCTGGTGGTCGCGGTCCCAGCCGATCACCCGGTACCAGCCGTCGCCGAAGGGGGCGATGAAGGCCAGGGCGTTGCCGGAGGCGGAGACGGTGAGCCGTCGGCCGGGCTCCTCGGTGAGGCGCACGTCCGCGAGGACCATGGAGCGGATCACCGAGGTGCCGGGGAAGGGCAGGCCGATCGCGGCGCGGACGGCGCTGCGCACGCCGTCCGCGCCGACCAGATAGCGGGCGCGGAGGGTGATCGGACCGTCGGGGCCGGTCAGTTCGGCCGTGACCGTGTCGGCGTCCTGGCGCAGGCCGCGCAGCTCCGTGCCGTACCGGAAGTCCACACCTGTGGACAGCGCGCGCCGTTCGAGGAGGCGCTCGACCTCGTACTGCGGGGTGGTGAGGAGGAAGGGGAAGCGGGAGGGCAGGCGGGACAGGTCGAGGTCAAGCCCGCCGAAGATGCGCAGACCGCGGATGCGGCTGCCGGTGGTGAGGAGTTCGTCGGCAAGGCCGCGGGCGTCGAGCTGCTCCAGGGTGCGGGCGTGGACGCTGAAGGCGCGGGTGAGGTTGCTGAGGCCCTGGGGCCGGCGCTCGACGAGCGTGACGCGCAGGCCGGCGGCGGCGAGGTCGCCGGCGAGCAGGAGCCCGGTCGGTCCCGCGCCCACGACCAGGACGTCGGCGTCGAGGTCGTGTCCGGTGCCGACGGCGGGGTCGGGGGTGGGGTCGGGGGTGTTGCTCGTGGTGCCCGTGGTGCTCATCGCTGCCTCCAGGGGTGCCAAGGCCCAGGCCGCGCCTGGGTCTACGCCCGTTGGCCAACAGGTGTTGGTCAACGCATGTTGGCAAATGTAGGACGCTCGCACTGGCGTTGTCAACGGCTGTTGGCCTACAGTTGTTGGCATGACGTCTCCACGCCGCTCCGACGCCACCCGGACCGCGATCCTCGACGCCGCCCGCGAGCGCTTCGCCGCCGACGGCTACGAGCGCGCGACGATCCGCGCCATCGCCCGTGACGCCGGGATCGACCCCTCGATGGTCATGCGCTACTACGGCAACAAGGAGGGCCTCTTCGCCGCGGCCTCCACCTTCGAGCTGGAGCTCCCCGAGCTCGGCGCGCTGCCCGCGCAGCACGCCGGCGCCGCCCTGGTCGCCCACTTCCTCGACCGCTGGGAGCGGGACGAGGTCCTGACGGGGCTGCTGCGGGTGGGCGTCACCAACGAAGCGGGCGCCGAGCGGATGCGGGCGGTCTTCGCCGAGCAACTGCGCCCCGTCACGGCCGGCGTCTGCCCCGATCCCGCCGAGGCGCCGCGCCGGGCCGGCCTCGTCGCCTCCCAGATCCTCGGGATGGCGCTCACCCGCTATGTGCTGCGTCTCCCGCCCCTCGTGGAGATGTCCCGCGAGGACATCGCGGCCTGGCTCGGGCCGACCGTGCAGCGCTATCTCACCGCCGAGACGCCCTGAGCCGGCGGCGGATCGCGGAACCGCCGGTCACCGGCTGCGCCACCCGGCTCGTGGACCGGCTCGTGGACCGGCCCGCTCGGCGCGGCCCGGGCCCGCTCAGCGCGCGGCCGCGTCGCCGAACTCGCGTACCGCCTCCGTGACGATCGCCTCCAGGCGGGCGTGGTGCGCGCCCCGCCAGTACACGCGGCCGCAGTCCGTGCACCGCGCGAAGACGTCGTACGTGTTCTCCGTGCCCTTCTCCAACTGCTCGCGCACCGCCTCCTTGTCGGCGTCCGCGAGCCGCCCGTTGCACGCCGTGCACCGGGTCCACGGCGCCAGCGGGGGCGCGAACCGTTCGAGGACGTCACGGAGCTGCTCGTCGGGCCGGTCGCTGTAGACGTACGCGCCGGCCCAAAGCTCCCGGCGGCGCAGCAGCCCGCGGTCCCGGGAGAGCATCACCCGGCGCTCCTTCGCGGACAGCGCGGCCAGGGCCGGGTCGCCGATGTCCTCGCTCTCGTACGCGGCGTCGACGCCGAGCAGCCGGAGCCGCCGGGCCAGCGTCCCGAGGTGCACGTCCAGCAGGAAGCGCAGCGGAGCGCCCGGGACCGGCTGGGGGCGCGCCACGCTCTCCACCTCGACCGTCTCGCCGGCCGCCGGGACGTGCGAGGGCTCCACCGGGCGCCCGTCGACCAGCAGCCGCCCCGCCTCGGTCAGCGGCACGCCCAGCGACTCGACCACGTGCCCGAGCGAGGACGCTCCGTCGGTCGCCACGGGCGTGCGGCCCGCACGCCGGTCGGCCGGGACGAAGAGCCGCAGGCCGGGCGCGAAACTGATCTGGATCTCCGGTCCGTTCACGCAGACAGGATGGCACCGGCCGCGGCCGTGCGGCCAGGCAATTCCCCACCCTCCGCCCCCGCGCGGACCGCGCGGTACGGTCGCGCCATGAAGATCATCGACCTCGAGCCCGGCGATCCCCGTCTGGAGAGCGAGCTCCTGCCGGTCCTGCGCGAGCTGCGCCCCCATCTGACGCCGGAGCTCTTCCGCGACGTCTACGAGAACGGGCACCCTCAGGGCCTGCGCTTCAGCGCCGCATACGCCGACGAGGACGGCGAGGGCGCCGACGGCGGCTGCGTCGGCGTGGCCGGCTGGCGGATCGTCATCAACACCAGCTCGCTGAAGAAGCTGTACGTGGACGACCTGGTGACCAGGGAGACCGCGCGCTCCACCGGGGTGGGGCACGCCCTGATCGCCCACCTGGAGGCGCACGCCCGCGCGGCCGGCTGCTACGAGCTCAACCTGGACTCCGGCACCCACCGCACCGGAGCCCACCGCTTCTACCTGCGCGAGCGCTTCGACATCGTCGCCTTCCACTTCACCCGGGAGCTCAAGCCCCTGGGGCAGTAGCCGGCGGGGTCTCCTCGCCCGTGAGGTCGAGCCGCCAGTCGTTGCAGCGCATCGGACGGCCCGGCGGATACTCGAAGTCCCGCTCGCCGAGGAACGTGAAACCGGCCTTGCGGCACACCGCGTTCGAAGGGCCGTTGTCCGTCGACGGGAAGGCGTGCAGGTGACGGAACCGGCCCTCGGCGCGCGCCCGTTCCACCACCGCGCGCGTGGCGGCGGTCGCCACGCCCCGGCCCTGGAAGCCGGGCAGCACCGTCCACCCCGTCTCGTACACCGGCTCGCCCTCCCACGAGGTCTCCCAGAAGCCGATACTGCCGGCGGCCGTGCCCTCGGGCAGCAGCACGATCCGGAACATGCTGCCCGGGCGCTCGGCGTCGGCGCTCAGCGCCTCGTACCGCCGCTGCCGCGCGGCCAACTGCTCCTCGGTCTCCGGGCCGCCCAGATGCGCCGTCAACTCCGGTGAGTTCACCGCCCGGAGCAGGTCGAAATCGCCCTCCGACCACGCTTCCAGCCGGACCGTCGTGTTGTGGGTGTCCATGCCCGCACCCTACGGCCGAGGACTGACAACGCCCGGGCCGCGCAGGCGGACAGGCCCTCTTGTGCGGGTCGGGGAAGCGCTCCAAGGTGGACCGGCAGAGGGAGATTTCCGGCCGGGGAGGGAGCAGCCGCATGTCGGACGCCAGGGGCACGGGCGGTGCGGACGGACACGGATGGGGATTCACGGACGACCTGGGTACGGCCCTGACGGCCGCGCGCCGGCCGGAACGGGTGGTGGCCTACGTACGGGCGGGGGCCGCCCTGCTCGACCTCGGGGTGCGGCCGGTCGCCGTCTACGGCTCCGGGCACGACGGCGATCTGCTCGACCCGGTCAAGGCGGGCGGCCTCGCGGCGGCGGGCGTGCCGTACCTGGGGCCCGGTAAAGCGCTCGACGAGGCCCGCGTACGGCGGCTGGGCGAGGTCGACCTGATCGTGGACGTGACCTACGACGGCAAGAGTCCGTACGCGGTGGACGGGGCGCTCGCCGAGCGGCTCGGGGTGCCGCTCGCCGCGCTGTCCGTCGGCGGCGAGCTGACCCTGGCGGCGATCGTCGACCGTTTCGGCGCGCTCGCCGGGGCGCTGGGCGCGCAGGCCGCCCCGGGCGGGAGGAGCACCGGACGGCTGGGCGACGCGGAGGCGGCGGTGCGGGCCGCGGCGGAGCGAACCGGTGTGCGGGTCCTCGCGCTGTCCGGCGCCGGTCCGGAGCAGGTGCACCTGGCGCGCCCGCACGCCTGGCCGGAGCTGGCCCGGCTCGCCGAGCTCGGCGTCCGCTTCGTCGACCCGGGGCCGGGGCCCGGCGCGAGCTGGCTGACCACGGACTGGGAGCACGCGGTCGGGCTCGGCCCGGACCTGGTGCTCTTCGACAGCCGGGTCAACGCGGTGCCGCCGCACGCGGTCCCGCCGGGCGCCCGGCCGGCTCCCTGGAACCCGGAGACCCCGCCCAGCCCGGCCGCCTGCGCCCGGTTCTTCCAGGACCTGGCGGCGGCGCTGGAGGACGAGGGCGGAGAGGCGTAACACCCGGACCACGACGCGCGGCTGCCCGGCCGTCCGGCCGCCCGGACGTGCGGCCGTGCTGTCCGTACGCCTACGGCAGGCGGGCCCGCAGCGAGTTCGCGAACTCCTCCGCGCGGGCCAGTTGGGCGCGGAGCTCCGCGACGCGCTCGGCCGCGGCCTGCTCGTAGCCGCGGACCCGGGCGACGAGGACGGCGCGGACGGCCGGGTCGAGTTCGCCCGGGGTGTCGGGGACGTCGGCGGTGAGGCGGTCCACGGCGGTGAGGAGCTCGCGGGTCTCGTCGAGGGTGAAGCCGAGGGGCTTCATCCGGCGGATCACCATCAGGCGGGCCACGTCGGCGTCCGTGTACAGCGGGAAACCGCCCTCGGAGGCCGCCGACGGGACGACGAGACCGCTGTCCTCGTACTGGCGGATGGTGCGCAGGGACAGTTCCGTCCGTGCCGCGACCTCGCCGATCTGCAGGGGGCGCATCGTGCTGGTGCTCACCACGTCGGTCCTTTCCCTCGTACCGCGCATCACATCCGATTTGTCCTCACTTCATCACTTATGAGTACGCGAAGTGCGGCGAAACGCCTGCGAGCGGAGGAGGAGGGCACCGAGTAGGGGAACCGCGGCGGGCACCGCCGGCGGGTCAGGGCCAGACGAGACAGTAGGGCTGGTGTCCCGCCTCGTGCAGGCGGTGGCTGAAGTCCTGCCACTCGTGGAGCAGTTGGTACACGTTGAAGGCGTCCTGCGGGCCGCCGCGGTCGGGGACCGTGGACCAGATGAAGGCGGCGGCGCCGACCGACTCCTCGCCGATGCCGCGGAGCGGGTCGACCACGGTCATGGGGAGCTTCACCACGGCGTAGTCGGGGTGGAGGACGACCAGCTCCAGCGGGGGCACCTTGTGCAGGGGCATGCCCTGGATACCGGTGAGGACCATCGCCGCTATGGTCTCCGGCTTGATCTTGGTGAACATGCCGCCCATGCCGAGTTCGTCGCCGCCGAGCTCCTCGGGGCGCATCGAGATCGGGACGCGGGCCGCCGTCGCGCCGTCGGGCGCGCCGAAGTACTTGTACGTCACCCCCAACCGGCCACCCCCGCCACTCGTGCCACTTCCGCCACTGGGACCGTGCGGGCCGTTCGGACCGCTCAGCCCGTTCAGGCCGCTCAGCCCGCTGAGGCTGCCCAGACCACTCGGACCGCTTCCGCCGATGCCTCCGCCGCCGACACTGCCATGGCCGCTTCCGGTGTCCTGCGCCGGGCCCTCGACCGGACCCGCGTCGCGGGCGCGGGCACGACGGGCCCGGGACCTCGCCACCCGGGACGACTCGTCCTGATCCCGGTCCGGCTCCCCGGCGGTACGGGAATCGGCAGCACGCGGATCGACGCCTCGCGGGTCGACGGGGCGGAGGTCGGGGCGTGCGTCGGCGGCTCGGGGCTCGGGAGCGCGTGACTCGGCCCGGGGGTCGGCCGGCTTCGGCTCCCCGCCCGTCCTCGGCTCGTTCGCCCTCGGTTCTTCCGTCCTCCGGCGCCGGTGCCTCCCCCGCCGGACAGGCTCGGGACCCAGGTCGTCAGTCCCCTCGCCCGGTCCGCCACCGCGATGCATATCTCCACCCGACTGCTGTTCCAGACCGCACGTCCGCGCGTCCGACCGCGCGGTCCGATCATCGTGCCAGTGACCTCCCCCGCGCTCGTGCGGTGAAACACCTGTCCGCAAGATCGCCGTGGCCTCTGACACCATGGATTCCGTGAGCCATCCCTATGACGCCCCAGTTTCGCAGACGCGGAGGACGAACGCCCTGGTGTAGTCCACAGGATGCTCACACCGTCCTCACCCGTCCCCGTCCCTCTCCCCACCCCTTCCCCGTCCGCTTTCCGTCCGCTCCTCCGTGCCCGACGTCGTACTCGCAGGTCAGGATCACAGTGCCGTACTCATACGAAGCCCCAGTCTCACAGACGCTTTTCGACCGCGCCTCCCTTGTGACGCCCGGCGGCGTGAACTCTCCGGTGCGAGCCTTCCGGGCCGTGGGCGGTACGCCCCGGTTCATGGTGTCCGGCACCGGTCCGTACCTCACCGACGCGGACGGTCGCGAGTACGTCGACCTGGTCTGCTCGTGGGGTCCGATGATCCTCGGGCACGCCCACCCCGAGGTGACCGCGGCCGTGCAGGCCGCCGTGGCGCGCGGGACCTCCTTCGGTACGCCGGGCGAGGGCGAGGTCGCGCTCGCCGAGGAGATCGTCGCGCGGATCGAGCCGGTCGAGCAGGTGCGCCTCGTCTCCTCCGGTACCGAGGCGACGATGTCCGCGATCCGGCTCGCCCGCGGCTTCACCGGTCGGGCCAAGGTGATCAAGTTCGCCGGCTGCTACCACGGGCACGTGGACGCGCTGCTCGCCGCGGCCGGCTCCGGCGTGGCCACCTTCGGGCTGCCGGACACGCCCGGTGTGACGGGCGCGCAGGCCGGCGACACCATCGTCCTTCCGTACAACGACCTGGAGGCGGTGCAGGAGGCGTTCCACCGCCACCCGGGCGAGATCGCCTGCGTGATCACCGAGGCGTCGCCGGGCAACATGGGCGTCGTCCCGCCGCAGCCGGGCTTCAACCAGGGCCTGAAGGACGCCTGCGCCAAGAACGGCGCGCTGTTCATCTCGGACGAGGTCATGACCGGTTTCCGCACCTCGCGGGCCGGCTGGTACGGCGTCGACGGCGTGAAGCCGGACCTGATGACCTTCGGCAAGGTCATGGGCGGCGGCTTCCCGGCCGCGGCCTTCGGCGGCCGCGCCGACGTGATGGGCCACCTCGCCCCGGCCGGCCCGGTCTACCAGGCGGGCACCCTCTCCGGGAACCCGGTCGCCACCGCCGCCGGGCTCGCGCAGCTCCGGCTGCTCGACGAGGCCGCGTACGAGAAGGTGAACGCGGTGTCGAAGGAGATCCAGGGCCTGGTCACGGAGGCGCTGACGAAGGAGGGTGTGGCGCACCGGCTGCAGACCGCCTCCAACATGTTCTCGGTGTTCTTCACCTCCACCGAGGTGCGCGACTACGAGGACGCGAAGAAGCAGGAGGCGTTCCGCTTCAACGCCTTCTTCCACTCGATGCTGGCGGACGGTGTCTACCTGCCGCCGTCGGCCTTCGAGTCCTGGTTCGTGTCCGCCGCGCACGACGAGCGGGCCGTGGAGCGCGTCGCCGCCGCCCTGCCCGCCGCCGCCCGCGCCGCCGCGGAGGCCACCGCATGAGCGGCGCGAACGGCGCGAACGGTGCGGTGAACGGCGCGAACGGCGACATCACCGTCGTCCACCTGATGCGGCACGGCGAGGTGCACAACCCGGACGGCATCCTGTACGGCCGCCGCTCCGGCTACCACCTGTCCGAGCTGGGCCGGCGGATGGCAGACCGTGTCGCCGAGCACCTGGCGGGCCGGGACATCACCCGGGTCGTCGCCTCCCCGCTGGAGCGGGCGCAGGAGACGGCGGCGCCGATCGCCAAGACGCACGGCCTGGACCTGGTCACCGACGAGCGGCTGATCGAGGCGGGCAACGTCTTCGAGGGCAAGACCTTCGGCGTGGGCGACGGGGCGCTGCGCAGGCCGGGCAACTGGAGGCACCTCACCAACCCGTTCCGGCCGTCCTGGGGCGAGCCGTACATCGAGCAGGTCGTGCGGATGATGGCCGCGCTGGACGCGGCGAAGGACGCGGCGCGCGGGCACGAGGCGGTCTGTGTGAGCCACCAGTTGCCGATCTGGATCGTGCGCAGCTTCGTGGAGAGGCGCCGGCTGTGGCACGACCCGCGGCGCCGGCAGTGCACGCTGGCCTCGCTGACCTCGTTCACGTACCAGGGCGACAAGATCGTGTCGGTCGGCTACAGCGAGCCGGCCCTCGACCTCGTGCCGGAGCATCTGCGCGCGGGCGCCAAGCCGGTCAAGGGCAGGGCGAAGGCGTTCGGCGCGTAGCCGAGGCCGCGGGCCCGCGGCCTCGGGCCCAGGCACCGCCGCGGGCCGCCGCACAGGCGTAGACGCCGGGCCCGGACAGGGAGTAGACCCTCAGGGGCGGTCGGACGACCGTGAGTCGTCCGACCGCCCCTGAAATTTTTGTGCTATTTCCACGGAACCTCCGTGTTCCTCCCCGCATCTCACTCATTGTCGGTTTGGATGACGTTCAGGTCATGTGTCAGCGCGAATGGGGATGTCATGCGCGGGATCAATCGAAGGAGTCTGCTCGGAGCGGGTGTTGGCGCCGCCGCGGCCCTGGGACTGGCCGGCTGCACCGGCGGAAACCAGGACAAAGGCGGGCCTTCCGGGCCCGGCAAGGGCGGTGACGCCACCGGCCGCCCCACCGCCTCCGCGACCCCCACCCAGGACGAGGGCCGGCCCATCGGCGACGGTTCCACCGCGGACACCGGCAAGCAGCCGAACCAGCCCGACGCGCCCGTGCCGCTCGAACCCGGCCAGACCCCGCCGCAGTTCGTGATCTTCTCCTGGGACGGCGCCGGCGAGGTCGGCAACGGCCTCTTCCCGCGCTTCCTCGAACTCGCCAAGCAGCACGACGCCGCGATGACCTTCTTCCTCTCCGGGATCTATCTGCTCCCCGAGTCGAAGAAGCACCTCTACCGCCCGCCGAACAACCGCGTCGGCGCCTCCGACATCGGCTACCTCACCGACGACCACATCAAGGACACCCTCAGGTACGTCCGCCAGGCGTGGCTCGAAGGCCACGAGATCGGCACCCACTTCAACGGCCACTTCTGCGGCGGCTCCGGCTCCGTCGCCCACTGGACCTCCGCCGACTGGCAGAACGAGATCGAACAGGCCGTCGGCTTCGTCACCCGGTGGAAGACCCACACCGGCTGGACCGACCTCGACCCGCTGCCCTTCGACTACACCAAGGAGCTCGTCGGCGGCCGTACCCCCTGCCTGCTCGGCCAGGACAAGCTGCTGCCCACCGCCAAGCGCCTCGGCTGGCGCTACGACGCCAGCTCGCCCGGCGGCCGCCAGATGTGGCCGGTCAAGCGCCAGGGCGTCTGGGACCTGCCGCTCCAGGCCGTGCCCTTCCCGGGCCGTTCCTTCGAGGTCCTCTCCATGGACTACAACATGCTCGCCAACCAGTCGAAGAACTCGACCAAGGGCATGCCCTCGCGCTATCCCGGCTGGCGCAAGCAGGCCACCGAGGCGTACCTGGCCGGCTTCCGCCGCGCGTACGAGTCCAACCGCGCCCCCTTCTACATCGGCAACCACTTCGAGCAGTGGAACGGCGGCATCTACATGGACGCCGTCGAGGAGGCCCTGAAGGGCATGGCCGGCAAGAAGGACGTCCGGCTGGTGTCCTTCCGGCAGTTCGTGGACTGGCTGGACGTCCAGGACCCGAAGATCCTCGCCAAGCTCCGTACCTTGGAGGTCGGCCGGTCCCCGGCCGGCGGCTGGAACGCCTTTCTCCGGCCGGCGTAGCCCCCGTAGCCCCGGTTCCGGCTTAACCGATCTTGACAAGGGGCGTTCCGGGCACGTAGGGGGGTGCCCAAGATCCGCGAAACGCCCATGCGAAACTTTTCACATGAGTCTTAGCCGCGCACCCCACCGCGCCCTGCTGACGGCCGGAGCCCTCGCCGCCGCGCTCGCGCTCACCGCCTGCAGCTCCGACTCCAAGGGCCAGTCGGGCGGTGGCGGCGACACCAACTTCGTGACCAACACGGGCGGTATCTCCACCGTCGCGAAGGGCGAGCGCCGCCCGGCGAACAAGATCGCCGGCGAGACCCTCGACGGCAAGCAGCTCGACATCGCCGGCCTCAAGGGCAAGGTCGTCGTCCTCAACGTCTGGGGCTCCTGGTGCAGTCCGTGCCGCGCCGAGGCCCCCCACTTCGCGAAGGTCTCCCAGGAGTACAAGGCCAAGGGCGTCGAGTTCGTCGGCCTCAACACCCGCGACTTCAAGAAGCAGGACGCGGTCAACTTCGAGGCCGACTACGGCGTCACGTACCCGAGCCTCTACGACCCGGCCGGGAAGATCATCCTCGGCGGATTCCCCAAGGGCACCCTGAACCCCCAGGCCATCCCCTCCACGATCGTGCTCGACAAGGACGGGAAGATCGCCGCGCGCTCCCTCATGGCGCTCGACGAGACCAAGCTCAAGTCCATGATCGACCCGCTCGTCGCGGAGAAGTGACGTGAACGAGACGGTCTTCAGCGGAGCGCTCCTGCTCGCCCTGCCCATCGCCGTGCTCGGGGGACTCGTCTCCTTCTTCTCGCCCTGCGTCCTGCCGCTGGTCCCCGGCTACCTCAGTTACGTGACCGGGGTCACCGGCACCGACCTCGCCGAGGCCCGCCGGGGCCGGATGGTCGCCGGGGCTGGGCTCTTCGTGCTCGGCTTCTCCGCCGTCTTCGTCTCCGGCGGCGCCCTGTTCGGCTACTTCGGCTGGACGCTCCAGGCGCACCGCGAGATCCTCACCACCGTCCTCGGCATCCTCATGATCGTCATGGGCGTCTTCTTCCTCGGCCTCATGCCCTGGTTCACCCAGCGCGAGTTCCGCTTCCACCGGAAGCCGGTCACCGGCCTCGTCGGCGCGCCCCTGCTCGGCGCGCTCTTCGGCATCGGCTGGACCCCGTGCATCGGCCCCACCCTCGCGTCCGTGCAGGCGCTCGCCGCCGAGCAGGCCAGCGCCGGCCGCGGCGCGCTGCTGACCGTCGCGTACTGTCTCGGACTCGGGCTGCCCTTCGTGCTCACCGCCGTCGCCTTCCGCAAGGCGCTCGGCGCGTTCGCCTGGGTCAAGAAGCACTACACCTGGGTGATGCGGATCGGCGGCGGGATGATGATCCTCACCGGCGTTCTGCTTCTCACAGGTGCGTGGGACAGCATGGTGTCCACGATGCAGGGCTGGTCCAGCGGTTACACGGTGGGGATCTGAGAGTTGTCGACATGAGCAAGACCGAGACTGACACGCATGACATCGGCGAGGCCGGCGACCGGCTGTCCACCGCGCCACGCGAGGACGGCTTCGACTCCGGCGGCACCGTCGGCGGCCCCGCCCTCGGGGTCGTCGGCTGGATCCGCTGGTTCTGGCGGCAGCTCACCTCCATGCGGGTCGCCCTGATCCTGCTGTTCCTGCTCTCCCTCGGCGCGATCCCCGGCTCGCTCATCCCGCAGACCAGCGCGGACGAGCTGAAGGTGCAGCAGTTCAAGGACGCCCACGAGACCCTCACGCCGATCTACGAGAAGCTCCAGCTCTTCGACGTCTACGGCTCGGTGTGGTTCTCCGCGATCTACATCCTGCTGTTCGTCTCGCTCATCGGCTGCATCGTGCCCCGCACCTGGCAGTTCGTCGGCCAGCTCCGCGGCCGTCCGCCGGGCGCGCCGTCGCGCCTCACCCGGCTGCCCGTGTACACGACCTGGCGCACCGAGACCGAGCCCGAGCAGGTCCGCGAGGCGGCCCTCGCCCTGCTCAAGGGCCGCCGCTTCCGCGCCCACGTGACCGGCGACGCCGTCGCCGCCGAGAAGGGCTATCTCCGCGAGACCGGAAACCTGCTCTTCCACGTCGCGCTGATCGTCATCCTCGTGGCCTTCGCGGTCGGCCAGCTCTACAAGTCCGAGGGCGGCAAGCTGATCATCGAGGGCGACGGCTTCTCCAACACCCTCACCCAGTACGACGACTTCAAGTCCGGCTCCCAGTTCTCCACCGACGAGCTGGCGCCGTTCGGCTTCACTCTGGACAGCTTCACCGGCACGTACGAGAAGAACGGCCCCCAGCGCGGCACGCCCCGCACCTTCGAGGCGGCCGTCACGTACGCGGAGAACGGCGGCCCGGGCAAGAAGGCCGTCATCCGCGTCAACGAGCCGCTCCAGGTCGGCGGCTCCAAGGTCTATCTGATCGCCCACGGCTACGCGCCCGTCGTCACCGTCCGCGACGGCCGCGGCAAGATCGTCACCAGCGGCCCCGTACCGCTGCTGCCCATCGACAACAACATCACCTCCACCGGCGCGATCAAGGTGATGGACGGCTACCGCGACAAGAACGGCAAGAAGGAGCAGCTCGGCTTCCAGGCATTCTTCGTGCCGACCTTCGCGGGGGCCGGCAAGGGAACGATGTTCTCCCAGTTCCCCGCGCTCGACTTCCCCGTCCTGGCCCTCACCGGCTACCACGGCGACCTGCGCGTGGACTCCGGTCTGCCGCAGAACGTGTACCAGCTCGACACCACCAAGATGAAGCAGTTCAAGGTGGCGGGCGGCACCGGGAGCGCCAACCGGCTGCTGCCGGGCGAGACCATGACGCTGCCCGACGGCGCCGGCTCGATCACCTTCGAGAAGGAGATCAAGGAGTGGGCGAGCTTCCAGATCTCCCAGCAGCCCGGCAACGGTCTCGCGCTCGCGGGGGCGATCGCCGCCATCGCCGGACTCGCCGCCTCGCTGTTCGTCCAGCGGCGCCGGGTCTGGGTCCGGGCGGTACGGGGGGCCGACGGCGTCACCGTCGTCGAGATGGCGGGCCTCGGCCGGAGCGAGTCCGCCCGGCTGCCCGAGGAGCTGGCCGAGCTCGCGCTCACGCTCAACACCGAGGCGCCGACCGCGCCGGAACCCGCAGAAGAATCTGCCGAAGCTGGAGAGGCTGAGAAGTGATCCTCGCCGCCGAGACCAACGAGAGCCTGGCGCAGATGAGCAACACGCTCATCTACTCCTCGATGGCCGTCTACACGCTGGCCTTCCTGGCCCACATCGCCGAGTGGGTGCTCGGCAGCCGCAGCAAGGTCGGCCGCACCGCCGCCGCGCTCACGCGGACGAAGGGCGCCGCGGCCCCCGCCGTGACGGTCCAGGTCAAGCAGGCCGGCGGCACCGCCGTCCTCGACAAGCCGAAGGTCGTCACCCGCGCCGCGGCCGGCGCCCGCGACGTCCCGGACGGCCCCGGCGCGGCCGGCGGCACCGTCAAGGGCGACCTCTACGGCCGGATCGCGGTCTCCCTGACCGCGCTGGCCTTCCTCGTCGAGGCGTCCGGCGTGGTCACCCGCGCGCTCTCCGTGCAGCGGGCCCCCTGGGGCAACATGTACGAGTTCTCCACCACCTTCTCCACGGTGGCGGTCGGCGTGTACCTCGGCTTCCTGCTGCTGAAGAAGAACGTCCGCTGGATCGGTCTGCCGCTGGTGACGACCGTCCTGCTCGACCTCGGCGTGGCCACCACCTGGCTCTACACCGACAGCGACCAGCTCGTCCCGGCGCTCCACTCGTACTGGCTGTGGATCCACGTCTCCACCGCCATCTTCTGCGGAGCCGTCCTCTACCTGGGCGCCGTCGCCACCCTGCTGTACCTGTTCCGGGACTCGTACGAGAACAAGCTCGCGAACGGCGGCGAGCCCGGCGCCTTCGCCCGCTCCGTCCTGGAGCGGCTGCCCGCCGCCGCCAGCCTCGACAAGTTCGCCTACCGGGTCAACGCGGCGATCTTCCCGCTGTGGACCTTCACGATCATCGCGGGCGCGATCTGGGCCGGCGACGCGTGGGGCCGCTACTGGGGCTGGGACGCCAAGGAGGTCTGGTCCTTCATCACCTGGGTCGGTTACGCCGCGTACCTGCACGCCCGGGCCACGGCCGGCTGGAAGGGCCGCAAGGCCGCGTACATCGCGCTCATCGCCTTCGCCTGCTTCCTCTTCAACTACTACGGCGTGAACATCTTCGTGAGCAGCAAGCACTCCTACGCCGGGGTGTGAGCCGCCGGGGTGTGAGCGGGGAGCCCTGCCGGCGCTCGCGTTGGCGGGGCTCGCGCCGCCGGGCCACGCTGGAGGTATGCACGCTGGAGCGAGGAGCGAGATACCCCGGGGCAGGTGCGAGACCCACGACGGCGACACGCACCTGCTGCGGTTCACGGTCGAGCTGCCGCACCCCATGGTGAGCGTCTGGGCCGCCGTCGCCACGCCCGAGGGCCTGCCGCGGTGGCTGTGCGCGGCGGACCTCCTGGAGCCGCGCCTCGGCGGGCGCGTCACGTTGCGCTGGTACGACACCGACACGGCCGTCTCGGGGCGGGTGACCGCCTGGGACCCCGAGTACGTGGCCGAGTACACGGTCGATCCGCCGCACGGCCGGATCCGGTTCCACCTGGAACCGGGCCGGCCGGACGCGGCCGGGTCGACCGTGCTGCGTTTCACGGCGGAGTTCCACGGGCCGCGGGCGGCGAAGCCCGCCGTGCTGGCGGCCTGGCACGAGCGCCTGGAGCGGCTGCGGGACGCCCTCGACGGCCGGCCGACGGACTGGCTCGACTGGTCCACCGACCGCCGCGAGGACCTCCGGGAGAGCTACGAGCGCGACGAGGCGCCCTGGCCGAAGTGGGTGCCCTAGGGACCCGTCAGCCCCTCCTCGGCGGCAGGCAGCTCGCCGACGGCGGGTCGCCCTCCGGCCAGGCGATGGCGACGAAGCGCTGCGAGCCGTCCTGGGCCAGCTCCACGATCGGCACCGCCTTGTTGTACGGGTTGCCGAAGTTGTCCAGGCAGATCCAGCCGCTCGCGCCCTGCACCCGCAGCGAGCCCTTGACCTGCGGCCACTGGGTGGCGACGTCCGCGAGCTCGGGGTGGGCCGCGCCGGCCGGGGTGGCCTGGCGGATCGCGTGGACGGCGGTCGCCATCGCGTCGTACGCGACGATGGCCTGCCCGTCGGCGAGCGCGACCCGCTGCTTCGAGGCGCGGGCGATGTCCGTCAGGAAGGTCTCGTACGCGACGGTGGAGCCGCCCGTCGCCGGCACCGCCCGGCCGGGCCTGGGCCGCCAGGCGTCCGGGTGGGCGAGGGCGGCGTAGCGGACGGTCAGCCGGGACTTGAGGGCCTGGCGGTTGAGCTTGCGGTCGGCGCCCAGGTAGGAGCCCTCGTCGCCGGTCAGGACGGTGAAGGGGCGCTCAGTGCAGCCGCGCGCGCCGAGGGCGTTGATGAACTGCCGCAACTGGGTGTGGCGGCCGGCGAAGAAGACGGTCTCGGCGCGGGTGTCGCAGATGAGGTGGGTGATCTGCCGGAAGGTGTTGGCGGTGGTGCCCTCCTCGGTGGGGTCGGGCGGCGAGGTGAAGAGCTGCGGCTCGTAGGGGGCGCCCTTGAGGGAGGCGGAGAAGGCCGCCTTGAGGGTGTCGGTGTAGTGGTCGCCGGTGCGGGTGTCCTGGACGAGGATGGCCTTGGCGGCGTCGACCTCGCCGAAGTGGGCGAGGGCCTTGGCCTCGTCGCCGTTGGTGGGGGAGACGCGGGCGAGGCCGGGGAAGCGGTTGTGGCCGGGCCCGGGGCCGTTGGCGAGGTCGTCGGCGGTGATGGTGGTGCCGACCACGGCGATGCCCGCGCCGGTGAGGGCGGCGACGGCCTGCCGCACCTCGGCGGAGGAGGTGGCGACGCCGGTGACGGCGCGCAGCCGCTGCGGGGCGGCGGTCATCGTCCTGAGCTGGTCGACGGTGGTCTTCCAGTGGGCGTTGCCCTTGCCGGTGTTGGCGAGGACGAGCCGGATCCTGGGGGTCTCGCTGTTGGACTCGTGGTTGGCCCGGTACTGGCGGGCGTAGGCGCCCTGCAGCTCGTGCACGACCTTGACCCGCATGCCGGGGTCGGTCGAGGTGAGCGGGAGGAGGACGGCGACGGTGGCGTACTCGTCGGGCTTCAGGCTCGCGTTCTCGCGGCCGATGAGCCCGGCGACCTCGGCGAGTTCGGGCACGCCGAAGGCGTAGCCGTCGCCGTTGACGCCTATGCACTCGTCGGAGCCCGGCGGGCGTGCGACGCCCGCCGCGCAGGAGCGGTCCTCGGGGGTGGTCCAGGTCTTGATGCCGTAGCCGAGGGGCACGCCGATCACGAGGAGGGCGATCAGGGCGGCGAAGAGCTTCTGTCTCGGGGTGTAGAGGTAGCGGTTGCGCAGCCGGTGGGCCATCGGCTCAGACTCCGTCCTCGCGGCCCGGCGGCAGCGAGAGCCGGCGCCAGGCGTGGATGTCCTTCGGCCAGTGGGTGGCCGCGTCCCACAGGGGACTGTTGCCCGTCAGATGGCGGCCGGAGAGCTGGCGCAGCTCGTGCGCCAGCTTCTCGGTCACCTCGCCGTCGGGCAGGGCGAGCGGATCGGTGAGGAGCCATACGGCGTGCAGCAGGCGCCGTACGGACAGATGGAGGGCGATCTCCTCGGCGTCGAGGCCGGCGGGCAGGTCGGAGGCCAGCCGGCCGAGCGCGACGGCCCGGCGCGGGTCGGGGCCGTCGGGGCCGGCGCCGTGGGGATCGCGGGGGTAGGGGGCGGAGGCGATGAAGCGGAGCCGGCCGAGCCAGCCGACCACGTCGGGCTCGGGGAAGGTGGTCCGCAGATGGGTCACGGCGTCCTCGACGCGCCCCAGGGCCAGTTCGTGGTGGAGCCGGTACGGGATGTTCCCGGTCTGCTCGTAGTGCCGGTGGAGGGTCTCGTGGACGGCGCGCCAGGCGGCGTGGCGCGGGTGGTCGGCGTCCTCGAAGCGCAGCCGGTGCAGCAGCAGGGCGCGCAGCAGCGGGTCGGCGACGAAGTGCTCGGGGCCCTCGGGCCAGTCCTCGGCGCGCAGTTCGTCGCGGACGAGCAGCGTCATGTCGCCGTCGCGGGACTCGGTGTGCAGCCGGGTGCGGGCGAGCAGCCGGGCCGACTCCTCGTCGTGGGCGGCGGCGAGCACGGTGAAGGGCTCCGGGCGGGGCTGCGGCAGCAGCGCGCCGAGCAGGGCGGGGGCGACGGGCACGGGCCGGGCGTCCTCGCGGAGTTCCACGGTCAGGTCGAGCAGGGTGCCGGGGGTGAGCGTGGGGCGGGCGGTGCGCGGGGCCTCGGCGGCGGCCTGTCCGAGCAGCATCACGCCGAGCGGCCGGCCGCCGGTGAGCCGGTGGACGCCGCGGGCGAGGTCGGCGGGGGTGATGCCGGAGGGGTCGAGGCGGTCGAAGGCGGTCTGGGCCTGGGCGGGGGAGAGCGGGGTGAGTTCGACGGCGAGGATGCCGGAGGTGATGTCAGCGCCGCGCGGGGCGGGGGCCCGGTGGGCGGTCTCGGGCAGCCGTAACCGGTGGGCGTGGCGCAGGCCCTCGTGTTCGCGGACCCGGGAGGTGGCGAGGACGACGACCTTGTCGCGGCGGCCGTCGTGGCGGGCGCGCAGGATCGGTTCGACAAGGCGGCGGCCGAGCTCACCGTGGGCGTTGTCGAGGAGCAGGACGGGCCGGCCGCGGCGGGTGCCGACGCGGGTGATGCCCTTGTACGCCTGGCCGAGGTCCTCCAGGAGTGCGCCGACGAGGAAGTCCTCGGCCTCCTGGCGGCGCCGGCCGCCCTGCTCGAAGTCGACGGCGAGCTGCTGGAGTCCGGCCTTGCCGCGGCCGCCGGCGTTGCGGTAGCTGCCGTAGAAGCCCTCGGAGCGCTGCTGGACGCGCCCGAAGACCTCTTCGAGGACGGTCTCGACGGTGGCCTCCGCGAGGAGTCCGGCGAGCGGCGCGCCGGCCTCGGCGAACCGGGCGGCGAGCTTGGTGAGGACCTTGGTGACCCAGTTGGCGGCGGCGCCCTTGGTGGCGTCGACGGTGGAGAGCACCGGGCCGAGCCGTTGCAGGTCGCGCTGGGCCCGCTCGTCGTCCTCCTGCGTCCAGCTCGTGGAGGCGACGGCGACCAGACCGAGCGAGAGCCGCGGGAACTGTACGGGCTTCGCCCCGGTCACCCTCGGCGACAACTGCACGGCGAGCTCGGCGAGCGCCCCGGTGAGCTCGGTCCAGCCGGGCCCGTGGTCGGCGGGCGGCTCGATGTGCGCGCAGTCGAGCAGCGCGAGCGGAGTGCCGCCCTTGTAGGTGTTGCGGAGCTGCTTGAGCAGCGCGGTCTTGCCGAGCCCGCGCCCCCCGGTGAAGACGACGACGGGCGGGTCGTCACCGTGCTCGTACGGGACCCGGGCGAGCCCCTCCCCGCCGAGCCCGATCAGTCGCGCGGCGAGTCCCGTGCGGTGCAGCACCGCCTCGCGGCCGTAAAGGACTCTCTCCACCCGCCACCCCCCGCTTCCCACCAGACGTGCCCCGTCACATCCCCAAGAACGGATTATCGACGGTGAGTTGGGCTTCGGCCAGGTTTTGCGGAAGGTGGCGGTGACCGACCGGCTACCGGGCGCTGATCGCGTCGGGCCGCGCCCGCGGAGCGGCGTGGGACTCGACGCCCTTCACCGTCGTCCCGGGGCGCACGCGCAGAAGGAGACCAGCGGCATCAGCTCCTCGGCGAGGGGTCACGCGACGGCCTCCACCGCCTCCTCCTCGTACGGGAAGCGGGCCGGCGGGGCCTCGCGGTGGAAGAAGGTCTCCGCGCGGGACATCGCCGCCGTGTCCGCCCGCACCCGGCCCGGGCGGGAGCCGGTGCCCATGAGGACGCCGCCGAAGCGCATCCGCAGGTAGGCCGCGGAGTTGCTCAGGGAGGTCACCAGGCCGTCCGCGACGACGTGCTCGCTGTGGGCCAGGGCGGTCACGCCCCACAGGGTGCCGCCCGCCATGCGCTCCTTGAAGTCCGAGCCGGGCACGTTGAGCCAGCCGGACCAGTAGTCCAGGAAGCGCTTGGCCTGCGCGGAGAGGCTGTACCAGTACAGGGGCGAGACGATGACGACGTCCGTCGCCTCCACGGTGGCGTCCAGCAGCATCCGCTCGGTCGCGCCGGTCGGCGCGCCGGTGATCTCGTGCCGCCCGTCCTGGAAGTCGGGCAGGTCCAGCCCGTTCAGGTCGATCCAGCGCTGGGGGACACCGGCGGGGAGTCCGGCGGCGGCGGCGCGGGCCAGGATCTCGGAGTTGCCGTCGGGGCGGGAGCTGCCGAGGACGAAGAGGAACGAGCGGTCCGAGAAGTCGGGGCGGCCGTGCGGGGTGCGCGGGGCGTCGAGGGTCATGTCATCTGCTCCGTCCGATGGGTGGTTCCCCGATGCCAACGGCCCAGGCCCGTACGGGTATTCCGGCCGGGCGGCCAAGCCCCGCCGGCCGGGCGTTCGGGCACCCCATCGGCCCGGCCGATGGGGGCATCGGCAGGACGCCCCACTGGCTCGTGGACCGGCCCCGGCCCGTCTCCGTAGCGTCGTCGGCATGAGAAACGAGACCAGGGGAACCGTCGAACTGACCCTCGCCATGGTGCTGTCCGGCACCCTCGGCGTCTTCGTCGTCGAGTCCGGCGCCTCCCCGTTCGTGGTGGTGTTCTTCCGCTGCCTCTTCGGGGCGCTCGCCCTCGCCGCCTACAGCCTGGCCCGCGGCTTCTTCACCGGGCACGGCCTCACCCCGCGGAAGTTCGGCCTCGCCGCGCTCGGCGGCGCGCTCATCGTCTTCAACTGGGTGTTCCTCTTCGAGGCGTACGAGGCCACCTCCATCTCCCTGGCCACCGTCGTCTACCACACCCAGCCGTTCTTCCTCGTGCTCTTCGGCGCGCTGGTGCTCCGGGAGCGGATCGCGGCGGCGAAGGTGGGCTGGCTGGTGGTCGCGTTCGCCGGGCTCGTCCTCGTCTCCGGCGTGCGCCCCGGCGACACCGCCTCCCTCGCCGGGCTCGGCTACGCGCTCGCCGCCGCCGTGCTCTACGCCCTGTCCACCCTCGTCACCAAGCGGATCACCGGCGTCCGCCCCCATCTGGTCGCCCTCGTCCAGGTGACCACCGGCATCCCGCTGCTGCTGCCCTTCGCGGACTTCGGCGAGGTGTCCGGCCTCGGCGCCGGCTGGGGCTGGCTCGCCGGGCTCGGCCTGATCCACACCGGCGTGATGTACGTCCTGATGTACGCGGCCTACCAGAAGCTGCCCACGGCCAAGATCGCCGTGCTCGCCTTCACCTACCCGGCCGTCGCCATGCTGGTCGACTGGCTGGTCTACGGGCACCACATCGGTCTCGTGCAGGCCCTCGGCGTCCCGCTGATCGTGCTCGCCAGCCTCAAGGTGACTCTTGGACGAGCCGCCGCGCCTGCTCCACGAACAGCCGCACATGCTCCGGCAGCCGCTTCCCCCGCCGCCACGCGATCTGCGTGAACAGCCGGAACGACGGCTCCCAGTCCAGCGCCACCAGCGCCCCGGACGCCAGCTCCTCACGGACGGCGATCCGGGGCAGGAGCGCGATCCCGAGGCCCGCGGCCACCCCGCGCTTGCTCGCCTCGATCGTGCCGTACTCGGTGAACACCGGCCCGTACGGCTTCAGCTCCGCCTCGAACAGATCCCGGTAGGCACACCCCGGCTCCGTCCCCACCAGACCGCTTCCGGCCACGTCCCCGGCCGTCAGGCCGGTCCGCCCGGTCAGCGGATGCCGCGGCCCGGCCACCAGGACCAGCGGCTCCTCGGTCAGGACCTCGCTCTCCAGCCCCTCGTGCTCGGTCTCCCGCTCCATCAGGAACCCCAGGTCGTACGTCCCCGCCCGCAGCGCCTGCCGGGTCGCGTCGCCCAGCGTCGGGCGCAGCGCGAGCCGCACCCCCGGATAGCGGTGGTGGAAGAGCTCGAGCAGCGGCGGCAGCCGGTAGGAGGTGAGCGACTCCATGGTGCCGACGGCGATCGGCCCGGCCGGCTCGCCGTCCCCCGCCACCGCGGCCCGGGCCTCCTCGGCCAGGGCGATGATCTGGCGGGCGTACGGCAGCAGCCGCTCCCCGGCCTCGGTGAGCCGGATGCGGGAGCCGAGCCGCTCGAAGAGCTCCGTGCCGAGCGTGGACTCCAGGGAGCGGATCTGGCCGGTGACGCTGGACTGGGCGTACCGGAGCTCGGAGGCGGCCCGGGTGAAGGACAGGACGGTGGCGACCTTCTCGAAGGTGACCAGGAGCCGCAGCTCCATCACTGGTCCTTGTCGCCGTCCTGCTCGCGCTTCTTCAGCTCCTCCTCGCGGCGGCGCAGGTCCGCCTCCCAGTCCTTGAGGAGCGACTCGTCCTTGGTGTTCTCCTCGCGGAGCGACTTCAGGAACTCGGGATTGTCGTCGGGGGCGACCCACTCCTGGCGGTGGTTGCGGTGCCATTCGCTCGGCGTGCGGCCGCCGGCCGGGGCCTTGCGCATCTTGCCGGCGGCGAACCAGACGATCGGCCCGACGATCCAGAAGAGCAGGATGATGATGACCCAGACGACCTTGGGCAGGTGCTTGACCTCGTCCTCGGGGGTGTTGAGGCAGTCGATCAGCGAGTAGATGACCAGCGCCAGCGGCAGGATGAACATCAGTGCCCTGAGCATGTGGGACAGCCCCCTGGATGCGATGGCGGGGCGTTCAGTACGGCCCCGGTGAGGCTTCCAGGTTATCGGGTGACCGATACTTGCCCCTATGGCTTACGACGATCTCCGCTCGCTGCTCAGGGCGCTGGAGCGCGAAGGCGACCTCAAGCGCATCAAGGCCGAAGTCGATCCGTACCTGGAGGTCGGGGAGATCGTCGACCGGGTGAACAAGGCAGGAGGACCCGCGCTTCTCTTCGAGAACGTGAAGGGCTCCGCGATGCCGCTCGCGATGAACGTGTTCGGCACGGACCGGCGGCTCCTCAAGGCGCTCGGCCTGACGTCGTACGAGGAGATCAGCGAGAAGATCGGCGGGCTCCTCAAGCCCGAGCTCCCGCAGGGCTTCGTCGGCGTCCGGGAGGCATTCGGCAAGCTGGGCTCGATGGTCCACGTGCCGCCGAAGAAGGTGAAGGACGCCCCCGTGCAGGAGGTGGTCCTGACCGGCGACGACGTCGACCTCGACAAGCTGCCCGCGCTCTTCACCTGGCCGAAGGACGGCGGCTCCTTCTTCAACCTGGGCCTCACCCACACCAAGCACCCGGAGACCGGCGTGCGGAACCTGGGGCTCTACCGCCTCCAGCGGCACGACAAGCGCACCATCGGCATGCACTGGCAGATCCACAAGGACAGCCGGAACCACTACGCGGTCGCCGCCGAGCGCGGCGAGCGGCTGCCGGTCGCGATCGCCTTCGGCT
Organism: Streptomyces sp. NPDC006339; assembly: GCF_040612775.1. Taxonomy (NCBI): domain Bacteria; kingdom Bacillati; phylum Actinomycetota; class Actinomycetes; order Kitasatosporales; family Streptomycetaceae; genus Streptomyces; species Streptomyces sp. NPDC006339. The sequence goes on along the minus strand of NZ_JBEXQW010000021.1, from coordinate 110,488 downwards.
GCCCGCCGGCCGTCACGTACGCCTCCACCGCCCCGCTCCCCGGCGACATCGACGAGTACCTCTTCGCCGGCTTCGTGCAGGGCAAGCGGATCGAGATGGTCGACTGCAAGACCGTCCCGCTCCAGGTCCCGGCGAACGCCGAGGTCGTCATCGAGGGGTGGCTGGAGCCGGGCGAGATGCTGCCGGAGGGTCCCTTCGGCGACCACACCGGCTTCTACACCCCGCAGGAACCGTTCCCCGCGCTGAGGATCGACTGCGTCACCATGCGGAAGCGCCCGCTGCTCCAGTCGATCGTGGTCGGCCGGCCGCCGACCGAGGACGGGCCGCTGGGGCGCGCCACGGAGCGGTTCTTCCTGCCGCTGCTGAAGATCATCGTGCCGGACATCGTGGACTACCACCTGCCGGAGTCCGGCGGCTTCCACAACTGCGCGATCGTCTCGATCGACAAGAAGTACCCGAAGCACGCGCAGAAGGTCATGCACGCCATCTGGGGCGCCCACATGATGTCGCTGACCAAGCTGATCGTCGTGGTCGACAAGGACTGCGACGTGCACGACCTGCACGAGGTGTCCTGGCGGGCCCTCGGCAACACCGACTACGCCCGTGACCTGACGGTCGTCGAGGGACCGGTGGACCACCTGGACCACGCCTCCTACCAGCAGTTCTGGGGCGGCAAGGCCGGCATCGACGCCACCAAGAAGCTGCCCGAGGAGGGCTACACCCGGGACGGCGGCTGGCCGGACATGGTCGCGTCCGACCCGGCGACGGCGGCCCTGGTGGACCGCCGCTGGAAGGAGTACGGACTGTGACCACGGCCGCGGTGCCCGGCGCGCGGCCGGGCCGCACGAAAGCCTTCCTGCGCCTGGTGATGATCGAGCACTCGGTCTTCGCCCTGCCCTTCGCGTACATCGCCGCGCTCACCGCGATGTACCAGGAGGACCGCAGCGTCCACTGGGTGCGGCTGCTCCTCGTCACCGTCTGCATGGTGGGTCTGCGGACCTTCGCGATGGCGGTCAACCGGATCATCGACCGCGAGATGGACGCGCGGAACCCGCGGACCGCGCAGCGCGAGCTGGTCACCGGCGCGATGTCGGTGCGGCACGCCTGGGTCGGCGCGCTGATCGCCCTGGTCGTGTTCCTGGGCGCGGCGGCGCTGCTGAACCCGCTGTGCCTGGCGCTCGCACCGGTCGCCGTGGTGCCGATGGTGGTCTACCCGTACGGGAAGCGGTTCACGAACTTCCCGCAGGCCATCCTGGGCCTGGCGCAGGCGATGGGGCCGGTCGGCGGCTGGCTCGCGATCACCGGGGCCTGGTCGTGGGAGGCGGTGGTCCTCGGCCTCGCGGTGGGCGTGTGGATCGGCGGCTTCGACCTCATCTACGCCTGCCAGGACGTCGACAGCGACCGCGAGACCGGCGTCGGCTCGGTGCCGGCCCGGTTCGGCGTGCCGGCGGCCGTGTGGGGCGCGCGGGTCTGCCATGTCGTCACGACGGCCCTGCTGGTCTGGTACGCGCTGCTCACCGGCGCGGGTGCGTTCTTCTGGGTGGGCCTGGTGATCGTGGCGGCGGCGTTCTGCTACGAGCACGCCATCGTGAAGCCGCACGACCTGTCGCGGCTCAACCGGGCGTTCTTCACGGTGAACGGCTTCATCGGCATCGCGCTCTTCGTGTGCGCCCTGCTCGACCTGCTGGTGCGCGGGCTCACCCCGTAAGGGGCCGGATAGGCTCGTCGGCGTGGAGCCGGTAGAGAAGCAGCAGCGTCGTCCCTGGGTGGTCGGGGTGTCCGGGGCGTCCGGGACCCCGTACGCCGCCTCCGTACTGCGAGGGCTGCTCGCGGCGGGGGAGAGCGTGGACCTCGTCGTCTCGCGGGCCTCGCGGCTGACGCTGCTCGACGAGACGGGGGTCGCCTTCCGGGACGCGCACTGGCGCGAGGACCTGGCGACCTGGCTGGCGCGGGGCGCCGACGGGAAGCCGGACACCTTCGCCGTGGACCCGGAGCGGCTGGCCGACGTGCGGTACTGGGCGGCCGGTGACCTGGCCGCGGGGCCGTCCTCGGGGTCGTACCCGGTGAAGGGGATGCTGATCGTGCCGGCGTCGACGGCCGCCGTGGCGGGGGTCGCGCTCGGTCTGTCGAAGGATCTGCTCCAGCGGGCCGCGAGCGTGATGCTCAAGGAGCGGCGTCCGCTGGTCGTCGCCGTGCGGGAGACCCCGCTGAACGGGCAGACGCTGCGGCACATGGTGGCGCTGGACGAGGCGGGCGCCGTGGTGCTGCCCGCCTCTCCGGCGTTCTACGCGGGGGCGACGCACATCCAGGATCTGGTGGACTTCGTCGCCGGGCGGGTGCTCGACGCGGCAGGGGTGCCGCACGGCCTGTACCGCCGGTGGGAGGGAGAGCTCGGTGGAGCCCTGCCCGGTGATTAGCGCTTGCGGGCGGCGCGCTTCTTCGCGGCGCGCTCCGAGGCGGCGGACGGCTGGTGGGCACGCGAGCGGTCGGCCAGCTCCTGCAGCTCACGCATACGGGCGTAGGCCATCTCGATCGTGTACACGGTGAACACCACTCCTGAAGATCGTCTTTGATCTGAATGAAGGATTCACAGGGTGTCTGACCCTGTGTACCTTAGATTCTATACCTAAACTCGCGGTATCGCTGGACAATGGAAGGCTTCATACCTATGGACGCCGTGGACAGGCAGCTCATCCAGGCCCTGCGCGAGAACGGCCGCGCCTCGTACGCCGAGCTCGGCCGGCTCGTCGGGCTCTCCGGGCCCTCCGTCACCGACCGCATCAACCGTCTGGAGGCGGCCGGGGTCATCACCGGCTACCGCGCCACCGTCGACGCCGCCTCGCTCGGTCTCGGCGTCACCGCCCTCATCGGCATCTCCCTCTCCGACGCCGCCGACCACGAGGACGTGGCCCGCCGGCTCAAGGACCTGGCCGAGATCGAGGACTGCTGGTTCATCGCCGGCGACGACTCGTACATGCTCAAGGTCCGCGCCAACGACGTCGACGGCCTGGAGAAGACCATCCGCCGGCTCAGCGGCACCAAGGGCGTCTCCCGCACCCGTACGACGATCGTGCTGTCCACCAAGTGGGAGAACCGGGTCGGGGATCTGCCGGAGGAGGGCTGACCCGCAGCGAGTACGGTGGTGGGGCCTGAAGCACGGGGATCGACGGAAAGAACGGAAGGCGGCCGGAGATGGACGCTGGGCTCAAGCGCGAGCTGGAGCAGAAGGTGCTGGCCGGGGAGCGGCTGAGCCGCGAGGACGGCATCGCCCTCTACGACTCCGACGACCTCGCCTGGCTCGGCGGTCTGGCCCACGAGGTCAGGACCCGCAAGAACGGCGACGTGGTCCACTTCAATGTCAACCGGCATCTGAACATGACCAACGTCTGCACCGCCTCCTGCGCCTACTGCTCCTTCCAGCGCAAGCCGGGCGAGAAGGACGCGTACACCATGCGCATCGAGGAGGCCGTGCGCCTCGCGAAGGCGATGGAGAACGAGAACCTCACCGAGCTCCACATCGTCAACGGGCTCCACCCCAACCTGCCCTGGCGCTACTACCCGCGCTCGCTCTCCGAGCTGAAGAAGGCGCTGCCGAACGTCTCGCTGAAGGCATTCACCGCCACCGAGATCCACCACTTCGAGACCATCTCGGGCCTGTCGGCCTCGGAGATCCTCGACGAGCTGATCGGGGCCGGTCTGGAGTCGCTGACCGGCGGCGGCGCCGAGATCTTCGACTGGGAGGTCCGGCAGCACATCGTGGACCACCGCACCCACTGGGAGGACTGGTCCCGGATCCACCGCCTCGCGCACGAGAAGGGTCTGAAGACCCCGTGCACGATGCTGTACGGCCACATCGAGGAGCCTCGCCACCGCGTGGACCACGTGCTGCGGCTGCGCGAGCTCCAGGACGAGACCGGCGGCTTCCAGGTCTTCATCCCGCTGCGCTACCAGCACGACTTCGTGGACATGCAGGACGGCAAGGTCCGCAACACCCTCCAGGCGCGGACCCAGATGGCGACCGGCGCCGAGGCCCTGAAGACCTTCGCCGTCTCGCGGCTGCTCTTCGACAACGTCCCGCACGTCAAGGTGTTCTGGGTGATGCACGGCGTCCAGACCGCGCAGCTCGCGCTCCAGCACGGCGCGGACGACATGGACGGCTCGGTCGTCGAGTACAAGATCACGCACGACGCCGACAACTACGGCACCCCGAACAAGCTGACCCGGGACGACCTCCTGGAGCTCATCCGGGACGCCGGTTTCCGGCCGGTGGAGCGCAACACGCGCTACGAGGTCATCCGCGAGTACCCGGGGCCGGACCCGGACCGCCGCGAGTCGCCGCAGCCGATGCGGGTCTGACGCCGGGGCCGGACCCCCTCCGCGCCGCTTCCGGTCCTAGCGGAGCGGAAGCAGCATGATGATGTCGTCGCGGTCGTCGCCCGGGGCCACCCGGATGGCGCCCGGGACGCGTCCGACCTCCTTGCAGCCGGCCCGGGCGTAGAAGGCGTCGACGCCCGTGCCGCCGCGGCAGGTGAGCCGGATCGCCTCGATGTGCTCGAAGCCCTCGGCGGTCCGGGCCGCCTCCTCGACCGCCGCCATCAGGTCGAGTCCGTACCCCTTGCCCTGGTGCCGGGGGTGCACCATCACCGTGTACAGCCACACCCAGTGCGTCATCAGGGGGTGGCTGTTGTGCGTGAAGAAGGCGGTGGCGGCCACCCGGCCGTCCGGGTCGTCGGTGTCCCGGCCGACGAGCAGGCGCGTGGTGCCCTCGGCCATGCCGACCAGATGCCGCAGCAGGGCGGGCCGGATCTCCTCCGGCGTGACGGGAGGGACGAACCCGACGGCGCCGCCCGCGTTGGAGACGTCCGCCCACAGGGCGAGGACGCCGTCGCGGAGCGCGGGGTCGACGGCCGGATCCAGCTCGAACGTAAGGGGCATGAGGTGAGAGTATCCATTACCTTGCCCTCGGCTCAAGGGTCGGCGACCGCGCGCGGAGCCGTCCGTGCTTCACTGGAGGGACGCTTGTCCTGTACGGGAGGGACTCACATGCTTCGCTACAGCCTGCTGCGCCTCGGCATCTTCGCCGGCTGCTTTCTCGCGCTCTGGGGCCTGGTCTACATCGGCGTGCTGCCGCGCGGCCTCGGCGACTCCAACCTGCTGTGGGTCCTGCTGCTCTCCGTCGTCGTCTCGGCCCCGCTGAGCTTCGTGCTGCTGCGCCGCCAGCGCGACGAGCTGAGCGAGCGGATCGTGGAGAGGGTCGACCGGGCCAAGGGTCGCCTGGAGGCCAACCGCTCGGCCGAGGACGCCGCGTAAGGTACGTCACAACCTCAGACATCCCGGACACCCCGGGTGGGAGCTTCGAAGGCTCCCGCCTGGGGTGTTCTGCGTTTCGGAGGTCTTCGGGCCCCTGGATGCCTCAAAGAATGGCTTTGAGGTTCTCAAAGTTCAAGTGTTAACGTATCCGGCGTGAAGACAGCAGTGCGCCTCCTCGATGCCGCGAGCACCCCGCTCGTGGCGCGCCTGCATGTCGATCTGTGCCGCTGTATGTCCGCGGTCTGTTGCCGCGCGCTCTGACCCGGCATCATGCAGCGGCCCGCGTGTTTCGCGCGAGTGTGCCGCACCCCCGTCCCCGTATTTCCCGATACGCACCCGTGGAGTGTGTCTGTGTCCGCGTCCGCGCCCGTGACGAAGTCCCCGTCCCGCATACCCAAGATCCCGTTCTGGGCCCAGATCGTCGCCGGCCTCGTCATCGGCGTCCTGCTCGGCTGGCTCGCCCGCAGCCAGGACATCGGCTGGCTCAAGGAGACCCTGACCCAGGTCGGCGGCATCTTCGTCCAGTTGCTCAAGCTGGCCGTCGCCCCGCTCGTCTTCTTCGCGATCCTGGTCTCGATCACCAACCTCCGCAAGGTCAACAACGCCGCCCGGCTCGCCGCCCAGACCCTCGTCTGGTTCATGATCACGTCGCTGATCGCGGTCGGCATCGGCCTCGCCATCGGCCTGCTCACCAACCCCGGCTCCGGCACCGGCCTGACGCCGAAGGACGGCAAGCTGCCCGAGAACCAGGGGAGCTGGATCGACTTCCTCACCGGAATCATCCCGACCGACGTCATCACGCCCTTCACCGAGCTGAACGTCCTCCAGATCGTCTTCATGGCCGCCGTCGCCGGCGTCGCCGCCCTCAAGCTCGGCGACAAGGCCCAGCCGATCCTCTCCCTCGCCGAGTCCGTCCTGGAACTGCTCCAGAAGGCCCTGTGGTGGGTCATCCGACTGGCCCCCATCGGCACCGCCGGCCTCATCGGCAAGGCCATCGTCACCTACGGCTGGGACCTGATCGGCAAGTACGCCACCTTCACCGCCGACGTCTACATCGGCTGCGCCCTGGTCCTCTTCGGCGTCTACCCGCTGCTCCTCGCGACCGTGGCCAAGCTCAACCCGCTCCAGTTCTTCAAGGGCGCCTGGCCGGCCATCCAGCTCGCCTTCGTCTCCCGCTCCTCGGTCGGCACCATGCCGGTCACCCAGCGGGTCACCGAGCGCCTCGGCGTCCCGAAGGAGTACGCCTCCTTCTCCGTGCCGTTCGGCGCCACCACGAAGATGGACGGCTGCGCCGCGATCTACCCGGCGCTCGCCGCGATCTTCATCGCGCAGATCTTCGACGTGGAGCTGGGCGTCAAGGAGTACCTGCTCATCGCCTTCGTCTCGGTGATCGGCTCGGCGGCCACCGCCGGTCTCACCGGCGCGACGGTCATGCTCACCCTGACCCTGTCCACGCTCGGCCTCCCGCTGGAGGGCGTCGGCCTCCTCATGGCGATCGACCCGATCCTCGACATGATGCGCACCGCCACCAATGTCGCCGGCCAGGCCCTGGTCCCGGTGATCGTCTCCGCCCGCGAGAAGATCCTGGACGTCGCCGCGTACAACTCGGCGTCGGCCTCGCCGGTCGACGGCCCGAACGACGAGCGCGAGACCGCCGCGGCCGAGCAGAAGGTGACGCTGCCCGCCCCCGCCTGACCCGCACGGCCGCCCCGCACGGCAGCCCGTTCCACCGCGCCCCGGACCGCAGGACGGTCCGGGGCGCGGTGCGTCCTCAGCGCCCCGGCCGGGCGGGAGCCGCCGGCGGAGTGCGTTCTCAGCGCCCCGGCCGGGGAGGAGCCGCCCGCGGGAACGCGATACGGACGGTCAGGCCGCCGCCCTCCGCGCGGGAGCGGGCCGTGGCGGTCGCCGTCGCGCCGTGGGCGCGGGCGATCGCGTCGACGATCGACAGGCCCAGACCCGCGCCCTCGCCGGGGCCGTGGGTGCGCTCGCCCAGGCGGCGGAACGGCTCGAAGAGCAGCGGGACCGTCTCCGGCGGCACCACCGGCCCCGTGTTGGTCACCTCGATCCCCTCCGCTCCGACCCGGAGCACCACCCGGCCGTCCGGCACGTTGTGCCGGACCCCGTTCGCGAGCAGGTTGTGCAGCAGCCGGTCGAGCAGCACCGCGTCGCCGTCGACGGCCAGCGGACCGGTCCGTACGTCCACGCGCACCCCGCGCCGTTCCGCCTCGCCCGCCAGCGCGGCCGCCGCCTGCCGGGCCAGCTCGTCCACCGCCACCCGGCGCCGCTCCTTCAGCCCCTGCTCGGAGGTCGCGAGCAGCAGCAGCCCCTCGATGATCCGCTCGCTGGAGTCCGCGACCTCGATCAGCTTCGACCGGATCCGCGCCACCCGCTCCGGCGACGGCTCTCCCGCGAGGCCGATCTCCGCCGCCGCCCGCTGCACGGCCACCGGCGTGCGCAGCTCGTGCGCCGCGTTCGCCGCGAACCGCTGCTGGGCGGCGACGAGCCGCTCCATCCGCCCCAGCATGTCGTCGAAGGTGTCCGCCAGCCGCTTGAGCTCGCCCGGCGGCCCGGCGAGGGCGATCCTCTCGTGCAGGTTCTCACCGGACAGGCGGCGCGCGGTGTCGGTGATGACGGCGACCGGGCGCAGCACCCGGCCCGCCACCCACCAGGCCACGATCACCGACAGCAGCGCGTACACCGCGAGGACGGTCACCGAGACGGTCAGGAGCCGTTCCAGGGCGGCGGACTCGGCCGCGTCGCTGACCGTGCGGGTGAGGGCGAGCGCCGTGCGGGGCACGGTGCCGGGCGGGACAGGGCCGGGGCTCGCGGGCACGGCGCTCGGGTAGCCCGTCGGGAAGGCGGTGGGGTAGTCCGTCGGGAAGGCGCCGGGGGACGCGGTGGGGTGCGCGGTCGGCAGGTCCTCCATGCGCCGCGCCGGTACGGCGGTGGTGACGGCCATGCTGATCGACGAGTACAGGCCGTCCTTCACCAGCACGTACACGACACCGGTGAGCAGGGCGCCGGCGAGCACCAGCAGACCGCCGTACAGCGCGGTCAGGCGCGTGCGTTCCCCGCCGAGCGGAACGGACGCGGACGGCCGGCGGGTCCGGCCGCTCATGACGCGATCCGGTAGCCCGCGCCCGGGACCGTCTCCACCACCGGCGGCTCGCCCAGCTTCGCCCGCAGCTTGCTCAGGGTCACCCGGACCGCGTTGGTGCGATAGCTGGTGTGCTCCTCCCAGACCTGCTCGATCAGGTCCTCGCCGCTGACCACCGCGCCCTCGGCCCGCAGCAGCGCCTCCAGGACCCCGAACTCCTTGCGGGACAGGTGCAGATGACGCCCGTCGCGGCTGGCCTGCCGGCGGGCGGTGTCCAGGACGATCCCGGCCCGCTCCAGGACCGGCGGCAGCGCGGGCCGGGCCCGCCGCCCCAGCGCCAGGACCCGGGCGAGCAGCTCGTCGTACGCGAAGGGCTTGGCCAGGTAGTCGTCCGCGCCGAGCCCCAGGCCGTCCACCCGGTCCCGTACCGTCCCGGCGGCCGTCAGCATCAGGACCCGGGTCATCAGGCGCTGCTCGACCACCCACCGGCACACGTCGTCCCCGTGCACCCCCGGCAGGTCACGGTCCAGGACGAGCACGTCGTACGCGCCGAACCGCAGCTTCCGCAGCGCCTCCGGGCCGTCGGCCGCGACGTCCACGGCCAGCGCCGCGCGGCGCAGCCCCTCGGCGATCAGCTCCGCGAGGAACGCCTCGTCCTCCACCACCAGTACGCGCATGGCCCCTGTGTATCCGAAAGGGACCTTTCGCCGGTGTAAACGAAACCGCTGAGAGAAGCGAAACATCCCTTCACGGCACTCTCCTCGCCATGACGACTCGACGGATCACCCGTGCGGCCGCCGCCGCTTCCCTGGCCGCCGCCCTCTCCCTCCTCGCCACCGCCTGCTCGGGCTCCGACGCCGGTTCCTCCGGGAACGGAACGAAGGACGGCAGCGTGACCGAGGAGGGCAAGAAGGCCGACCAGGCTTTCGAGCACCGCAAGTGCCTGCGCGAGCAGGGCCTCGACGTGCCCGAGCCCAAGCCGGGCGAGAACGGCGTCGGGCTCACCATCGGCGGCGACGGCATGTCGAAGGAGAAGATGGAGAAGGCGTTCAAGGCGTGCCAGAGCAAGTCCGGTGGCTCCGGCTTCGGCAAGGAGCCGACGCAGGCCGACAAGGACAAGGCGCTCGCGTACGCGAAGTGCATGCGCGAGAACGGCTTCAACATGCCGGACCCGCAGTTCGACGGCGGCGCGCACAAGGCCATGCCGATGCCGCAGGGCGCCGAGAAGGACAAGATGGAGAAGGCCGCCAAGGCGTGCGAGGGCGTGGTCCGATGAGCGACCGTGCGAGCCGCGGGCGGCCGCTGGGCCGGCGCCGGCTGGTGATCGCCCTCGTGACGATCGCCGCCGTTGCGGGCGCGGGGGTCGCCGTCACCGCCCTCGCCGCCCCGGAGAAGCCGCGCGACACCGCCGCCGGAGCACGCGGCCTGCCGCCGGACACCGCCCCCGTCACCCGCGGCGACCTCGGCGACAGCTCCCGGCAGGACGGCACCCTCGGCCACCTCGGCGAACGGAGGATCAACGCGGGCGGCCCGGGCGGCATCCTGACCTGGCTCGCCCCGGCCGGCTCCGTCGTCGAGCGGGACGAACGGCTCTACGAGGTCGACGGCGAGCCGGTGCTGCTGATGTACGGCCAGGCGCCCATGTACCGGACGCTCAAGGCGGGCGACAAGGGCAAGGACGTACGGCAGGTGGAGGAGAACCTCGCGGCCCTCGGCTACACCGGCTTCGACGTCGACGAGGAGTACACGGAGAAGACGGCCGCGGCCGTCGCGCGCTGGCAGAAGTCCCACGGCCTCAAGCGGACCGGCACCGTCGGCCCGGACCGGATCGCCTTCGCGGGCAGCGCCGTACGGGTCCAGGAGGCGGGCGGCGGCGACGCCGACGGCACCCGGGTCGCGGTCGGCGACCGGGTCGCACCGGGTGCCCCCGTCCTCACGGTGACCGGCTCCGAGCGGGTGGTGAGCTTCAAAGTGCCGGCCTCCGAGGCCGCCTCGGCGAAGGTCGGCACCCGGGTCACCGTCACGCTGCCCGACGGCACGCGGCTGCCGGGCAGGGTGTCGGCGGCCGGGAAGACCGCGTCGACGGGCGACGACCCGCAGGACAGGACCCCGAGGATCGACATCACGGTCTCCTTCGACGACCCGGAGAAGGCCAAGGGCGTCGACCGGTCACCCGTCACCGTCGACCTCGTCGGCGAGATCCGGCGCGACGTCCTCTCCGTCCCGGTCAACGCCCTGCTGGCGCTGCCCGGGGGCGGCTTCGGCGTCCAGGTCGTCGAGAACGGCGGGACCAGGGACGTGAAGGTCGAGCTCGGCATGTTCGCCCAGGGCCGGGTCGAGGTCCGCGGCGAGGGGCTGCGCGAGGGCATGAAGGTCGGGGTGCCGTCCGTATGACCGCCGACCGTACGGCGGCGGGCGCTGTCGTCAGGAACGTCGTGGCGCCCAGGAACGTCGTGGAGCTCCGGGGTGTCGTGAAGGAGTACGCGGGCGGGGTCCGCGCCCTCGACGGCGTCGACCTCGCCGTCACCGAAGGGGAGTTGCTCGGCATCGTCGGCCCTTCCGGCTCGGGCAAGTCGACCCTGCTGCACATCGTCGGCACCCTCGACCGGCCGACCTCCGGCACGGGCGCGATCGCCGGCCACGACATCGCCTCCCTCACCGACCGGCGGCTGTCCGCCCTGCGCGCCCGCCACATCGGCTTCGTCTTCCAGGCGTTCCACCTCGTGCCCGGGGTCGGCGCGCTGGAGAACGTCGCCGAGGGGCTGCTCTACTCCGGGCTGCCCCGGGCCAGGCGCCGCCGCATGGCCGCCGAGGCGCTGGCCCGGGTCGGGCTCTCCGACCGCGTGCACCACCGGCCGCACGAGCTGTCCGGCGGTCAGAAGCAGCGCGTCGCGATCGCCCGCGCGGTGGTGGGACAGCCCGATCTGCTGCTGGCCGACGAACCGACGGGCGCGCTGGACTCGGCGTCCGGCGAGGCGGTCATGGACCTGCTGCACACCCTGAACGAGGAGGGGGCGACGATCGCCGTCATCACCCACGACACCGAGATCGCGGGGCGGCTGCCGCGCCAGGTCAGGATCCGGGACGGCCGGGTCGTCGCGGACACGGCCCGCGGAAAGGTCGCCGTCTGATGGCCGGTTCGCGCGCCCGTACGCGCACCTTGAAGGCCGCCCGGCTCGGGCCGCGGGACGTCCTGCACGTCGGCTCGGCCGGGCTGCGCAGCAGACCCGTACGCGTGGTGCTGTCCGCGCTCGGCATCGCCATCGGCATCGCGACGATGATCGCGGTGGTCGGCATCTCCGCCTCCAGCCAGGCGCAGTTGCTGCGGCAGCTCGACGCGCTCGGCACGAACATGCTGGTCGCGAAGCCGGGCGAGGGGATGTTCAGCGGGCAGGAGGTCAAACTGCCCAAGGACGCGGTCGGCATGGTCGGCCGTATCGAGGGCGTCGAGAAGGCCGGCGGGACCGGCGACCTCGACCGTTCGGTACGCCGCTCCGAGAAGATCCCGGAGGGCGAGACGGGCGGCCTCGCGGTGAAGGCGGCCACCGAGGGACTGCTCGGGGTGCTGCGCGGCACGATGGCGTCCGGCACCTGGTTCAACGCCGCCAACAGCCGCTATCCGTCCGTGGTGCTCGGACATGTCGCCGCCGAACGGCTCGGCATCGACCGGCCCGGCCGCCAGGTCTGGATCGACGACCGCTATTTCACCGTCGTCGGCATCCTCGACCCGCTGCCGCTCGCCCCGGAGATCGAGCGCTCCGCGCTGGTCGGCTGGGACGGCGCCCAGCGGCTGCTGGGCTTCGACGGCCATCCGACGGCGGTGTACGAGCGGTCCACGGACGCGTCCGTACGACAGGTCCAGCGGTTGCTCGCCCCGACGATCGACCCGCAGAACCCGCAGAACGTGGCCGTCGGCGACCCGTCCTCGGCGCTGAAGGCGAAGGCGGCGACGGAGGGCGCGTTCTCCACGCTGCTCCTCGGGCTCGGCGGGATCGCGCTCCTGGTCGGCGGCGTCGGCGTCGCCAACACCATGATCATCTCGGTCCTGGAGCGCCGCCACGAGATCGGCCTGCGCCGCTCGCTCGGCGCGACCCGGGGCCAGATCCGCCTCCAGTTCGTCACCGAGTCCCTGATGCTCTCCGGCCTCGGCGGCCTGGCGGGCGTGGCCCTGGGCGCGGCGGCGACGGCGGTGTACGCGACCACGGGCGGCCTGCCCTGGGTCGTCCCGCCCTGGTCGGCGGCCGGCGGCTTCGCCGCGACGCTGGTGATCGGCACGGTGGCGGGCCTCTACCCGGCGGTCCGGGCGTCCCGCCAGTCACCGACGCTGGCACTGGCGGCGGCGTAGGGGGCCGGGGCCCCGTGGGGGGGCATGGGGCCTGGGGCCTGGGGTCTGGCCTCGGGCCCGGGGCTGGGGGCATGGGGCCTGGGGCCTGGGCCCCGGGCGGGGGCTGCGGGCCTGGGGTCGGCGCCTGGGGCCTGGGCTTGGGTACGCCTCGGGCCTCGGGCCTCGGGCCTCGGGCCTCGGGCCCGGGGCCCGGAACGGCCAGGGGGCCTGCGCATCGGCAGGCCCCCTGGCTCTCGTACGACACGCCTACGGCCAGAGCAGCTCGCGGACCCAGTCGGTGCCCTGCGGCGACCGCCGGTAGCGGAGCCGTACGTGGCGGCGGTCCTGATCGCCCTGGAAGAACTCCACCTCCGCGGGCTCCACCACGTACAGCGTCCAGCTCGGCGCGTGCGCCTCCGGGTCCTTCCGGGCCCGTTCCCACGCCGCCGCGCTCGCCCGGTCCAGCTCGTCGAGCGAGCCGAGCAGCTCGCTCTGCCGGCTGACCAGCGCCGAGGCGAGGGCGCCGGTCGTCCGGGCGTGCAGATCCGCGTACGCCTCCTCCGGCGTCGCGGTGACCACCCGCCCCCGCACCCGGACCTGGCGGCCCTGCGCCGCCCAGTAGAAGTGGAGCGCCGCCTCGGGCCGGGCGGCGAGCTGGCGGCCCTTGGCGCTGCCCGCGTGCGAGGCGAAGTGCCAGCCGCGGGCGTCCACGTCGTGCAGGATCACCGTCCGCACGTCCGGCCGCCCGTCCGCGTCCGCCGTCGCCACCGCCATCGTGCTCGGCTCCACCACGCCGGCCGCCACCGCCTCGGCGAACCACGCGTGGAAGAGCGCGACCGGCTCCTCCGGCACGTCCGCCGGATCGAAACCGGGCAGCTCGGTGTCCCAGACCCGCACGGACCGCAGGGCCTCCTGAAAACGCCGTTCGTCGTCCATGGCGTCCATCATGAGGCCCTGCGGCGGGGTGGCGCGGTATCGGCGCCGGGTCGGGCGGTCAGCCGGTGTAGTAGCCGAAGACGTCGGCGATCACGTCGACCGTGCCGGAGTGGTTGTAGAGGGTCACTTGACCGTCCTTCACGGGCACGACGATCAGGTTGGCGACCGTCTGGCCGGCGGTGAAGTTGACGCTCGACACGGCCGGGCGCGGAGCCCCGTACGGGTAGACGGAGACGTAACCGGACGCCGTGGGGTTGGTGACCGTCACGTTCACGACGACGGCCGTGGCGTTGCCCGGGACGATGCTCTGGCCGCCGACCCACAGGGTCCGGGTCTGCCCGGCACCGATCTTCTCGGGCGGTGTGGGGAGGTAGAAGCGGGTGTCGAGCGCCCGGAACGGCTGCATGGCGGTGAACGTCCCGGCCGCTCCCTCGGTGAAGTAGCCGGCCACGTCCGCGATCAGGTCGACCGTGCCCGCGTTGTTGTAGAACGTCACCTTGCCGTCCACGACCGGCACGACGACATGGTTGGCCACCGTCCGTCCGGCCGTGACGTTCAGGTTCGACACCGCGGCGCGCGGCGCGCCGTACGGCTGGACCGACACGTAGCTCGCCTTGGTGGCGTTGGTCGCGGTCACGTTGAGGACGACGGCCTTGGCCGAGGCGTCCGGCACGGTGAGGGTGACCGTGCCGCGCTCGCCCACCTTCGCCTTCGGCGCGCCCAGACCGGAGCGGGTGTCCAGCAGGCGGCTGGGCGTGACCGGCTTGTACGCGGAGCCGCCGGTGCCCTCCTGGTAGTAGCCGGCGACGTCGGCGAGCAGGTCGGTGGAACCGCCGCTGTTGTAGAAGTGGATCTTCCCGTCGACGACCGGGACGACGACCGAGTTGGGGACGGTCCGCCCGGCGGTGAAGTTGAGATTCGACGCCGAGGTCCGGTTCGTGCCGGAGGGATACACCGAGATGAAGCCCGCCGTGGTCGGGTTGACCGCGGTGACGTTGAGGACCACCGCCGTGACACCGGTCGCGGGGACGCCTCCGGAGCCGGTGACCTTCAGGGTGACCGTCTTGCCGGCGCCGACCCTGGCCTTCGGCACGCCGAGGCCGGTGCGGGTGTCCATCAGCCGCGTGGGCGTCAGGGGGCGGAACGTGCCCGGCAGCGTCGTGAGCCGGTTGTCCCAGGCGTCGAGCGTGCCGGTGAGGCGCTGCCCCGTACCGGCGCCGTCCTTGGGCTGAGCGTTCAGGACGTACGTGTACCTGCCGCCCTCGACTCCGCGGCCCAGCTCGTCCCGTCCGTCCCACGCGAAGCCGACGCCCGCGGCCGTGCCGGTGGCGCCCCGGTAGATGCGCACGGTGCGGCCGGCCGTGTTCTTGATCTCCGCGGTCCAGGCGCCGACGGCGCGCGACATCCGCGCGCGGACCGCCAGGGGGCCGCCGTACCGGTCGCCGTCGTCGGTCCGGGTGAACGGCTGCGCGGCGACCGGGACGCGCTTGACGTGGATGTTCCGGTCGGCGTCGACGTACGCGACGTTCGCGCCGAACTTGTCCACGGTCCAGGTCGTCCCGCGGCCCGAGCCGGACGCCGAGGCCGGCAGGTCCGCGAGGTCCCTGGTCGTCCCGGTGAGCGCGTCGGTGAACTTCAGCTTGTCCCCCTCGTGGCGGACGACGAAGCCGTCGCCGAGCAGCGCCTCACCGGTCGGGACCGGGACGCTCTTCTTCAGCGTCTGGTCGTAGACGCCGGCCTTGGTCGCCCCGCAGGCCCAGTACAGCCAGCGGCCCACGGCACGCAGGTCGGTGGGGCGGCACCCGGAGCCGAGGTCCACGGAGGGCGAGGTCGCCTTGGTCTTCAGGTCGTACGCGTGCACCAGGTCGGAGGCCGAGGCGGTCCCGGCGGGCTTCCATGCCTTGGTGCCCCACACGGCGGCGGGGGTGTTCTGCAGGGTGAGCAGGACGTCGGGGTTGTCGGCGCTGTAGTTCTCGAGGTCGCCGACGTAGGTGGTGCTGCCGGCCTTGGCCACGACGTAGCGTCCCGCCGCGTCCACGACGGTCTCGGCGCCGGGCAGTCCGAAGCCCTTGTACGAGTTCGTCTCGATGGGCGCGCCGAGAGTGGTGCCCCAGAGGGCCACCGAGTCCCCGTCGCCGAGCGAGGCGAGGCCGGTGACCGGGTTGACCACGAAGGAGAACCGCCGCTTCGGCGCGGTTGCCGTGGGAGTGCCGGAGGTCAGGTCGGTGTCGACGTCGTGGAGGTCCTGCCACTCGCCCCGCCGGGTGATCTGGCTCAACCGTCCACCGCCCAGGGCGAGGTACTCGATCGCGCGCGGAACGACGGGAATCTCGTGCAGACGGGCGACGGCGGGAGTGCCGTCGGCGCCGGCCGTGATCCGGTGCACGGCCCAGTCGGTGGCGCTGGTGCCGCCGGGGACGAGGACGCCGCCGTCGGGCGCGATGGCGAAGCTGCCCTGCTTGGCGTGCTTCAGGAGCTCGGTGGGCGTGCCGCCGCCGAGGGCGATGGCCCGGAGCGCGTGGCCGGCCAGGCGGCCGTTCTCCGGGTAGAGCAGGCTCCGCTGGTAGACGACGGTGTCGCCGGTGACCGCGAAGGAGACGCCCGGGCCCTCATTGCCCACGCGTGCCGGGAGGACGGTCTGCACCGGCTGGGCCGTCGGGTTGTCGCGGGGTACGGAGCTCAGCGGGCCACCGTTGCCGGGGTAGGACACGACGTGCCGGTCCCCGAGGACGAACCAGCCGGTGAGGCCCATGCCGGCCGGCAGTTGCTTCAGGGTGCCGGTCGCGTAGTCGAGCAGGAAGGTGCCGCCGCCCGTGCCGTCGGCCAGCGGCCGGATCCGGAGGATGGCGCCGCGCAGGTCCTGCTTCAGGACGGCGACCTGACCGCCCTTGGGGACGTCGGTGATCGGCCGGGCGGTGGTCGTACCGTCCTCGGCCGCGCCGTAGAGGGTGAGCGAGGTCAGCCCGGTCGCGTCCTGGGTGTAGGCGAGGGCGGTGTCGGCGTTGTAGGTCCGGGACCACACCTGGCCGCCGGGGATCGTGACGGACGTCTTCGCGTCCGAGCCCAGCCGGTGGACGGTGACCGTGCGCGGCTGGTCGAGGGGCTCGGTGCCGATGGTGGCGTAGAGGCCCGAGTGGCCGTCGGCCTGGGCGGCGGTGATCGGGGTGTGCGCGCCGGTCGCGTAGTCCGTCCAGACCGTCCCGGAGCCTTCGAGCTCGTGGGCGTAACCGGTCGAGCCGGCGTGCTTCATGGTGTCGTACCGCGGCATCTCGCGACCCAGGTTCGGGATCACGACCTCGTCGGAGGCCGTCGGTGCGTCGGCGGCGACGGCCGGGGTGGTGGTGAGTGCGGTGGCGAGGCCGGCCGTGATGCCGACGGCGGTCGCGACCGCGATCGCTCCGCGCGTGTGCGCGCGGACGCGTGCGGGTCCGTACAAGGAATTCCCCTCCGAAAGACCGATCAGGCGGAGGTCGGGTGGCCGTCGTTCGCGCGTGCCCCGCGCGTCCCCCTCGGCGCTTCCCGTACCGCACCGCCTGTCTGAGGGCCTGATCGTAACAGCGGCCCCTCCGCAGGGACAGGCGGTTTCGAACTCGTTCAAGCGGCGCTCGTCCGGCGCGTTCCGGACGCCTCGTACTCCTTCAACCGCACCGCGTTGGCCGCCTTCTGGATGTCGTCGCGGATCTTCTTCGCGATCAGGTTCTTCCAGGGGGTCTTCGGCAGCGTCCGCACCATGAACATGCGCAGGGCGATCTTCCACCTCGTGTCGAGGGTCATCTCCTTCACGAAGCCCTCGGCCATCCGCTGGTTCTGCTCGACTCCCGGCCGCATCACGCCCTCGTACTCCTCGAACGCCACGCGGTGGTCGCCCTCGGCCGCCGCGAGTTCGCCGGCCAGGACGTACGCGCCGGTGAGGGCGAGGCCGGTGCCCTGGCCGGAGGCGGGGGAGGTGCAGTGGGCGGCGTCGCCGAGGAGGACGACGCGGCCGCGCGACCAGCGGTCCATCTCGATCAGGCCGATGGAGTCGAGGTAGAAGTCGCCGGCGTCGGCGGCGTGGCCGAGCAGCCGGGGGATCTCCCAGCCGTCGCCCGCGAACGCGTCGGCGAGCAGACGCTTCTGGGCCGCGAAGTCCCGGTGGTGGTAGGGGAGTTCCCCAGGTGAGCGGAAGACGAAGAGGTTCTTCGCGTCGGTCTCGCCGGCCGAGCTGTAGACGCACACCAGCTTGCCGGGCAGGGCGTGGTACGTCTCCCAGCGCTCCAGGCCCAGGAGGTCGGGGGCGGTGAAGATCGAGATGTACGCGCCCAGGTGGCGCGTGAACCGCCGCTCCTCGCCGAAGACGAGGCGCCGGGTGCGGGAGTGCATCCCGTCCGCGCCGACCACCAGGTCGAAGCGGCGCCGGGTGCCGCTCTCGAAGGTGACGTCGACGCCGTCGCCGTCGTCGTGCAGGGCGGCGACGGAGTCGTCGAAGAGGTACTCGACGTCGTCGCGCGTCCGCTCGTACAGGATGCGGGCGAGTTCGCCGCGCATGATCTCGTCGTCCCCGTCGACCCGGCCGCCGAAGATGTCGGCGGGCAGTTCGCCGATGGTGCGGCCGTCGGCGTCGACGTACGAACCGCCGCGCATGTCCGTGGAGTGGGCGCGGACCGCGTCGAGGATCCCCATCCGGCGGCAGACCTCGATCGCGGTGCCGCGGAGGTCGACCTTGTAGCCGCCGGTGCGCAGGGCGGGGGCGCGCTCGACGACGGTGGGGGTGAAGCCGTGGCGGCGGAGCTGGAGGGCCAGGGCGGGGCCGGCGACGGAGGCGCCGGAGATGAGGACCGTCCGGTTCACGGGCGTGTGCGGCGGGCGCGTCATGGCGGGACTCCTCGTCGTGGGTGGGCGCGGCGGCTCTCCGGCCCCGCACAGGCGACTATACGGACGTCCTAGACGACTGTCTATGACGCTTGTATAGCTGTTTTGCGGGCACCCCGCCCGTCCCCGCCTCAGCCCCGGCCCAGCACCACCGTCCCCGAGGAGCAGAACCAGCCCCCCGTCCCCGACGCCACCGCCAGCTCCGGCAGCGCGCCGTCCGGGCGCCGGACCTGAAGGCCCGGGGCCTCGCCGCGCAGTTGCCGCACCGCCTCGACCAGCAGGAACAGACCGCGCATCCCGGGGTGGCAGGCCGAGAGGCCGCCGCCGTCCGTGTTCACCGGCAGGCGGTCCTTCTCCGCGAAGAACGCGCCGCCCTCGCCCTTGGCGCAGAAGCCCAGATCCTCCAGGGTCACCAGCGTCATGTACGTGAACGCGTCGTAGACCTCGGCGAGTTCGACGTCCTCGGGGCGCACCCCCGCCCGCTCGAAGGCGAGCCGGCCGCTGACCGCCGCCGGGGAGACCGTGAAGTCCTCCCACTCCGACATCGAGGTGTGCGAGACGTACTCGCCCGTGCCCAGCACCCATACCGGCGCCTTGGCGGTGTCGGGCACGTACTCCTCGGCCGCGAGCAGCACCGCGCACCCCCCGTCGCTGCGGACGCAGCAGTGCAGCTTGGTGAACGGGTCCGCGATCATCGGGCCGCCGAGCACGTCGTCGACCGTGATCGGGTCCCGGAACATCGCCTCCGGATTCAGCGCCGCGTGGGCCCGCGCCTGGACCGCCACCTCGGCGAGCTGCTCCAGGGTCGTGCCGTACGCGTGCATATGGCGGCGGGCCGCCATCGCGTACTTGGCGATCAGGCTGTGCCCGTACGGCACCTCGAACTGCAGCGGGCCGCGCGCGCCGAAGGAGAGGTTGCCGGTGCGCCGCCCGGCCCGGATGTCGGCGCGCGCGGTGGAGCCGTAGACGAGCAGGACGGCGTTCGCACGGCCGGCGGCGATCGCGTCGGCGGCGTGCGCGGCCATGACCTCCCAGGTGGCGCCGCCGACGGCGGTGGAGTCCACCCAGCGGGGGCGCAGCCCCAGATACTCGGCGACCTCGACCGGGGCGAGGGTGCCGAGGCTCGCCGAGGCGAGGCCGTCGACGACGGAGCGGTCGAGTCCGCTGTCCGCGAGGGCGCGCCGGGCGGCCTGGGCGTGCAGGGTGTAGGGGGTGGCCTCGTCGACCCGGCCGCAGTCGGAGAGGGAGACACCGACGACCGCGACGCGACGCCGGCGCGAGGGCGAGGGCGAGGGCGAGGGTGGGGGTGGGGGTGAGGGCGATCGGCGGTCCCGTGGGGTGGTGGACATGAATCTGACGGTACATCAGATCAGCGGGATCGGAAGGCTCCGTCGGGCTGTGCATCCGCCCCGCGCGGGCCTAGCATGACGCCCCGTCAGATACGGAGGGGAGACCCATGCGTACCGCCGCCGTCACCGAAGAACAGCAGGAGATCCGCCGCACCCTGCGCGAACTCCTCGCCCGGCGCGCCGGACCGGCCGCGATCCGCGCCGCCGTCACCACCCCCGAGGGCTACGACACAGCGCTCTGGGCCGCCCTGGCCGGCACCCTCGGGCTGCCCGGGCTCGCCCTGCCCGAGGAGTACGGGGGAGTCGGCTGCGGCCCCGCCGAACTCGCCCTCGCCTGCGAGGAGGCCGGCCGCGTCCTGCTGCCCTCCCCGCTGCTCGCCACCGGCGTCCTCGCCGCCCCCCTGATCGCCGCCCTCGGCACCGCCCGGCAGCGCGCCGGACTCCTGCCCCGGATCGCCGACGGCACCCTGACCTGCGCCCTCGCCCTCCCCGGCGGCTCCCTCCCGCTCGCCCTCGGCCTCACCGGCGACAACGCCGCCGAACCCTGGGCCGGAGGCGGCCGCTCCGGCGGCGTCCAGGCCACCCGGCCGCCCGGCGGCGCGCACTGGTCGCTCTACGGGCAGGCCGACCACGTCCTCGACGGCCACAGCGCCGGACTCCTCCTGGTCGCCGCGCACACCGGCGGCTTCCCGCGCAGCCGCACCCTGCTCTTCCTGGTACGGGCGGACGCCCGCGGCCTCGTACGGCACCGCGCGACCACCCTCGACAGCACCCGCTCCCAGGCCACCGTCCAACTCCGGGACACGGAAGGGGAACTGCTCGGCGAGGACCCGGTCGATTCCGTCGATGCCGCCGATGCCGCCGATGCCGCCGATGCCGCAGCGGCCGCAAACGCCGTCGACGGCACCGAGGCCGGCGCCCCCGTCGTCCCCCGCGACGCCCTCGCCGCTCTCGCCGCCACCGGGCGGGACGCGGCCGTGATGCTCGCCGCCGAGGCGGTCGGAGCCGCCCGCGGCGCCCTCGACCGCACCGTCGAACACGTCCTCACCCGCGAGCAGTTCGGCCGGCCCATCGGGTCCTTCCAGGCGGTCAAACACCGCCTCGCCGACCTGCTCGTCCAGATCGAGTCCGCCCGCTCCCTCACCCTCTGCGCCGCCGGTGATCAGGACGGCGTCTCCGCCTCCCTCGCCCTCGCCCAGGCACTGGAGGCCCAGCGCGCCGCCGCCGCCGAGACCGTCCAGCTCCACGGCGGCCTCGGCATCACCTGGGAACACGACGCCCACCTCTACTTCAAGCGGGCCGCCGCCGACGAGCTCCTCTTCGGCCCCGCCCCGCGCCTGCGCGCCCACGCGGCCGCGCGGGCCGGACTCTTCGACGGCCCGGTCCCCGGGGAGGTGGCCTAGATGCCGCGAACGCCGAGGGAGCCGAGGGCGCCGAGGGAGCCGAGGGAGCCGGAGACAGCGGGAAAGGCCCGCGAGGCGCCCAAGGCGCCGATCGCGCTGCGCCTGGTGCGGAAGGTCTCCGCCACCCGCGCCTTCGCCAGGGTCGCCCCGCACGTCGTCCCCGCCCTGGACCGGGCCGTCCACCGGCTCACCCGGGGCAGGGTGCTGCCGAGCGCCCGCATGCTGCCGGGTCTGGTCCTGACCGCCCGGGGCGCCAGGACCGGGCAGCCGCGCGTCACGCCGCTCGCCTGCGTGCCGGAGCCCGGCGGGACCTGGCTGCTCGTCGGCTCCAATTTCGGCCGTCCGGGGCACCCGGCCTGGACCGCCAACCTGCTCGCCCACCCGGAGGCCGAGGTGAGCTGGCGCGGCGAGAGCTTCCCCGTACGGGCCCGGCCGCTCGCCGGGGAGGAGCGGGCCGAGGCGTGGCGGACGGCGCTGGCGTTCTGGCCGCCGTACGCCACGTACCAGGCCCGGGTCGAGCGGGAGATCCGGCTCTTCCGGCTGAGCAGGCTGCCGTAGCGGGGGCGGGCGGAACACGAAAACGCCGGCGGCGGTCTCCCGTACGGGATACGGGACCGCCGCCGGCGCGACAGGACGGGTGAAGGAGCCAGGGGCTCGCGGGGACTACTTCGTCGGCTTCTTCCCCGTGATTCCCAGATGCACCAACAGGGCCAGGTTGGGCTTGAGTTCGGCCTGCTTCACGCCCCAGGTCTGGAAGCCCTTCTGGTGGCCGGCGACCGCGGCCAGCATCGCCACCAGCGAGCCCGCCATGGCCGCCGGGCTGACGTCCTTGTCGACCTTGCCCTTCGACTGGAGCTCCTTCACCGCGTCCGTGAGGGAGTTGGTGACCGAGTTCAGGATCTTCATACGGATCTTGTAGAAGCGCTTGTCGCCCTCCGCGGCCCCGAGGTCCACCACCCTCAGGATCGCGTCGTGCTTGCGCCAGAAGTCCAGGAATCCCTCGACCAGTTCCTCGGAGGTCTGCCAGCCGGCCTTGCCGACCCAGGCGCGTCCGGAGACCAGATCGGTCAATCCCGCGCCCTCCTTGGCCATTTCCTCCGCGATCTCGAGGACGGCGCCCTCGACGTCAGGGAAGTACTGGTAGAACGTCGCGGGTGAAGTACCCGCCTTCCGGGCCACGTCGATGACCTTGACGTCCCGGTAAGGCGAGGAGCTGAGCATCTCGCCGAGGCAGTCGAGCAGCTTCTGCCGCGTCGCCTGGCCGCGTCGTCCGGCCACGCGGCCGTCGACGGTGCGTACTTGTCCTGTCATGCCGTCAGCTTACCGAGGGGTGATCGGCGCGCGATTCGGCCGACTGCAAATGGGGTGCACCCCCCTGACAGCGCCCCTGACAGCGCCCCTGCCGAGCCCTTGGCCGGCTCTCGGTGAGCCCCTGCGAGCCCCGATGGGCTTATTAACAGCCTGTGGACAACTTCGGTGGACAACCCAGGCGGGACAAGGGCTCCCGCCCCCCTAAAGGCGTATATGTTCGAATTCGGGGGGTGCGGAACGGTGCGCCGGACCCCATTCTGGAGCCATGGCCGTACGCACACAGGGCACCCCGTGCTGGGTGGACGCGCAGCTTCCCGACCTCGAGGCGGGCAAGCGCTTCTACGGCGAGCTCCTCGGCTGGCGCTTCGACCCCGACCGCGACGAGGCGCTGCTCCGGGGCCGCCGCGTCGCCGGGCTGCTGCCCAAGCGCGACGGCCGGATGCCGACCACCTGGACCGTCTACCTCGCCACCGACGACGCCGGGACCACCGCCGCCCGCGTCAGGGCGGCCGGCGGCCGGATGGTGATGGACCCCTATCCCGTCGGCCCCTTCGGCGTCCTGGCCCTCGCCTCCGACCCCGGCGGCGCCGTCTTCGGCCTGCGCCAGTCCGGCGACGACGACGGCTTCGAGCTCACGAACGAGCCCGGCGCCTTCTGCTGGATGGAGGTCTACACCCGGGAGCCCGAGGCGGTCGACACCTTCTACGCCTCCGTCTTCGGCTGGCTCGGCCGCCAGGCCGACCCCGCCGAGGAGGGCCGCGACAGCGGCTTCGACTACCGCGTCTGGTCCCCGCCCGGCTCCCGCCCCGGCGACGACACCGCCTTCGGCGGCCGGGCCGTCATCTCCGACGACTTCCCCGCCGAGATGCCGGGCCACGTCCTCGTCTACTTCGCCGTCCGCGACTGCGACGAGACCTGCGCCACCGCCGTACGCCTCGGCGGCCGCGTCGCCATCGACCCCTTCGACACCCCCCACGGCCGCATCGCCGTCCTCCACGACAACCAGGGCGCCCGCTTCGCGGTCCTGGCCGAGCCGGCGGACGAGCGGACCCCCGAGCGGTCCTCCGAGCGGTCCCCCGAGGCGGCCGCCGAGCCGGGGGAGTCCACCCGCGAGCGCTGAATCGATCCTTCCGGCCCTTCCGATATGACCTGTGACACCCCGATCCGCCCCCGGGTTCGCAACCACCGCCCCGGACAGGAACAATCAGGGGCCACGGGGCCGTACCCTCATGGCCCTACGGGGAGGTGGCAGGCAAGTGGAGCAGCTGACGCAGCACGACCCGAGAAGGATCGGGCCCTTCGAGGTGCTGGGCCGGCTCGGTGCGGGCGGAATGGGGCTCGTCTATCTCGCGCGCTCGGCGTCCGGGCGGCGCGTGGCGATCAAGACCGTGCGGACGGAGCTCGCCGAGGACCAGTTGTTCCGCGTCCGCTTCACCCGTGAGGTGGAGGCCGCCCGGGCGGTCTCGGGCTTCTACACCGCGGCCGTCGTCGACGCCGACCCGCGCGCCGCCGTGCCGTGGCTCGCCACCGCCTACGTCCCCGCGCCCTCCCTCGAAGAGATAGTGAACGAGTGCGGGCCGCTCCCGGCCCAGGCGGTGCGCTGGCTCGCGGCCGGCGTCGCCGAGGCCCTGCAGTCCATCCACGGCGCCGGCCTCGTCCACCGCGACCTCAAGCCCTCCAACGTCCTCGTCGTCGAGGACGGCCCCCGGGTGATCGACTTCGGCATCGCGTCCGGCGTGTCCAACACGCGCCTGACCATGACCAATGTCGCCGTCGGCACCCCGGCCTACATGTCCCCCGAGCAGGCCCGCGACTCGCGCAGCGTCACGGGCGCCAGCGACGTGTTCTCGCTCGGCTCGATGCTGGTCTTCGCCGCCACCGGGCACGCCCCGTACCACGGTGCCAACCCCGTCGAGACCGTCTTCATGCTGCTCCGGGAGCGTCCCGACCTCGAAGGGCTGCCCGACGAACTGCGGCCGCTCATCGAGTCCTGCATGCAGATGGACGTCGCCAAGCGCCCCACCCCGGCCGACCTCCAGGCGCAGCTCGCCCCGCACCTCTTCGGCTCCGGCGAGGACGACAGCGGTACGGCCGCGGCCTGGCTGCCGCAGCGCGCCACGGCCATGATCGAGGCCCGGCGCGGCGGGCGGCCCACTCCGCCGGCCCCGGCCGCCCCGCCGATGCCGCCGCGCCCGCCGCGCGAGCCCGCGGACTGGGGCGGTGACCCGCGCGGCGGCGGCCGGCACGCCGGTCCCGCCGCCGGTCCTTCCCCGGCGGCCCCGGCTGCCCCCGCTTCCCCCGTCTCCTCTCCCTCCTCCGCCTCGCCGTCCTCCGTCGCCGAGTCCGTGCCGGACGCCGCCGGTCCCGTACGGCTGGCCGGCGCCGCCGTGCCGATCGGCCCCGGCCCCCGGGTCGCCGACACCCGCGCCGCCGTCGCCCTGGCCCCGGGCGCCGCGGCCGGCACCGCCACCGGCTGGATCCGCCCGCCCGGCGGCGGCCCGCACGGCGCCGAGCCGGGCCCGCCGCCCGGCTCCCGCCCGCTGCCCGGCCCGGCCCGCGCCCCCGAGGCACAGCAGCCGCCGTCCCCGCCGGACGCGCCCGCGCCCGGCCACTGGCGGCCCTGGCGCTTCCGGATGTCCAACGACGTGTGGGGCACCCCGGTCGTCGACGGCGACCTGCTCTACGTCACCTCTTTCGAGGTACACGCCCTGGACACGGCGAGCGGCCGGCGCCAGTTCAAGACCCGGGACGTGGCCTGGTCGATGGCGGTGGCCGGCGGCCGTATCCACGCCTCCGACGGGCCCACCCTCTACGCGCTCGACGCCCTCGACGGCAGCGAGCGCTGGCGGCTGCACACGGACGCCTGGGTGTACTCCCTTCAGGTGGAACGCGGCACCGTCGTCACCGGCACCCGCGGCGGCGGCGTGCAGGCGTGGGAGGCGTCCAACGGGGCCAAGCTGTGGGAGATCACCGGCGCCCAGTGCGACTTCGAGACGCCCGAGGGCGGCCCCGCCGTGCACGGCGACACCGTGTACGTGTGGCGGGACGCCCGGCTCCAGGCGCTGGACGCCCGCACGGGCGTGGAGCGCTGGTCGTACCCCATCGGCGACGCCGGCTCCTGCGCCCATGTGCCGGTGCGGGTCGCCGCGGCCGAGGACGGCTGTGTGTACGTGGCGGCCGGCACCCGCGTGCTGTCCGTCGACATCGCGAGCGGACACGTCCGCTGGCACTTCGAGGCGCCGGCCGTCTTCCTCTCGCCGCCCGCCTTCGCGCCGGGGCCGGCGGTGACCGGCGGCGGGGTCTACCTCGCCGACCACCTGGGCACGGTGTACGCGATCGACGCGACCACCGGCAAGGACCGCTGGCGGATCGCGACCGAGCCCCGCCAGTCGGTGGAGCCGGTGCTCGTCGCCGCGGGCAACATCCACGTCGGCAGCGGCAGCGCGCTCTACACCCTGGACGCGGTCACCGGCACCCCGAAGTGGCGGTTCGCGGCGGGCGGCGAACTGATCGGCTCCCCGGTCGTCGCCGACGGCCGCGTGCACTTCGGCTCGGCCGACCACGTCCTCTACACCCTCGACGCGAGCGGCGGCCAGCTCCGCTGGAAGCTCGCGACGGGCGGCGAGATCACCGGTTCGCCGGTGGCGAGGAACGGTGTCGTGTACGCGTGCAGCAAGGACCGCTGCGTGTACGCGCTGGACGCGGTGAAGGGCACGGCGACGAACCGGGGCGCGTAGCAGGCGCCCCTGCGGCCGCCCGGCTCAGGCCCGAGGCCCGGTCCCGGTCAGCCCCAGCCTCGTCCAGGTCCCCCTCAGGCCCGGTGCTCCGGGGGCGGCGGCTTCTCGTCGCGGCCCGGGTCCCAGGGGACGTCCGAGGACGGCGGCGGCGCGGTCGGGGGCGGCGCGCCCTCGCGCCCCTCGTATCCGGCCCGCCCCTCGTATCCGGCCCGCCCCTCGTGCCCGGCCCGCCCCTCGTCGTACCCGGTCGCCCGCCCCTCGTCGTATCCGGCCGTCCGCCCCTCGTCGTTCCCGGCCCGTCCGTCGTACCCGGCCCGTCCCTCGTGCCCGCCGTACTCCCGGTCGGTGGGACCGTCCACGCGGGTCTCGTGGCGGCGGCCGCGGCCGGACATCAGGAGCGCGGCGACGAGCAGCAGTACCCCGCCGCCCAGGGCGGTCGCGACGCCGTCGCCGAGGCCCCGCCCGTCGGACCCGACGGAGAGACCGTCCTCGACCTGCCCGACCCGGACCATCCACAGGATGGTGAAGCCGAGCACGACGACGCCCGCGACGGCGACGAGGACGCGGGAGCGCAGCACGATCCCGACCAGGGTGAGCAGCGCGGCGAAGGCGAACGGCAGGAGGATCGAACCGATGATCTCCGCCTTGGCGTCGGTGACACCGGTGAAGAGTTCGTCGATCGCGTAGTCGCGCCCGTGACGGCCGTCGTACCAGGCACGGAAGGGGCTCCAGACGGCGGCCGTCGCTCCGGCGAGCGCCAGGACCGCACCGACGACGTTGCGGATCATCGTTCGGCCTCCTTGGCTCCGGCTCTCGTCTCGACGCTACGCCGGGTCAGGGGCCCCCGCCACGCGGCGGCGGCCCGGCGCTAGGGTGACGCGCACACGGCGAAACGAGAGGAAGGGGCGGGGTTCTCATGGTCCGCACCAGGCTCAAGCTGGCGGCGACGCTCACGGTGGTGGTCCTCGCCCTGACCGGCTTCCAGACGAGCGTGAACGGCAAGGGCGGCAGCGGCAAGTCGGGCAAGAGCAGGAGCAGCGGCGATGGCGGCGGCTGCTCCAGCTCCGAGAAGAAGAACGACGACTACGACTACGAGGGGGGCACCTCCGGCGACTCGGGCAACGGCTCCTCGTACACGCCCTCGCCGACGTCGTCCCCCACCTCGGACGTCGAGGTCCTCGTCGTCGACTGCGTCGAGCCCGCGCAGAAGAAGCGCAAGGGCAAGCCGGCCCGCAAGGCGGACACCACCGCCACGCTGAAGATCACCTCGCGGAGCGCGTACCCGAAGACGTACAAGGTGGTCCTGGAGTTCAAGGGGACGGGCGGCTCGGCGGTGGACCGGGCCGAGACCGTGGTCTCGGTCGACGGCAACGCGTCGAAGTCCTTCGACGTCCGGATGCGGAAGCCGAAGGCCGTCGGCCAGGTGAAGGACTGCTACGTCTACGACGTCCGCGAGCTCGAGCCGACCACCCCCGCCCCGTCGACCCCCTCCGCCCCGGGTGCCACCGCTAGCGCGTCCTGAACCCCTTCCTCCTTCCTCTCCCGGCGAAGAGCTCCGCCTGCCGCTCCGGCGGCAGGTTCCCGAGCGCCACCAGGTGCGGGGCGTGGGCGAGCGCCTGGGCGCGGGCGGCCTCCTTGACCGACCACAGGGCCCGTACGGTGCCCTGCACGGCCTCCGTCGGGCAGGCGGCGATCTCGGCCGCCGCCCCGCGGGCCGCGGCCAGCGCCCCGCCGCGCGGGGTCAGCTCGCTGACCAGCCCCGTCTCGTACGCGCGCCGGGCCGAGATCCGCTCGGCGGTCCCCATCAGCGCCATCCGGGCGACCTCGCCGAACGGCATCCGCTGGGCCATGTGGACGGTCTCGAAGGCGCTGACCATGCCGTAGGCGGTGTGCGGGTCGAAGAACGCGGCGCCCTCACCCGCGATCAGGAACTCGGCCTCCCCGAGGAGGTAGAAGGCGCCGCCGCAGGCCATGCCCTCGACGGCCGCGATCACCGGTTTCCACAGGTCGTTGGCCTTGGGACCGATGGTGAGGAGCGGGTCGTCGATCGTGTACGGGGAGGAGGGCTGCGGCACCCGTCCGGCGTCCTCCCGGTCGATCCCGGTGCAGAAGGCGCGCCCGCCGGCCCCGGTGACGACGATCGCCCGGACCTCGTCCTCGTGGCGGAACCCCCGCCACACCTCGCCCAGCGCCCGGGCCATCTCCAGGGTGATCGCGTTGTGCCGCTCGGCCCGGTCGAGGGTGACGACGGCGACCCCGGTCTCCTCGTCCCGCTCGACCGCGACCGTCATCCGCGCTCCAGGAGCCAGCGGGGCACGGTGACGCCGTCGATCTCGGCGAAGGCGACCCGCACGGCGGCGCCGATGCGCAGCCGGGCCGGGTCGACGGAGTTCAGGGGGGCGCCGGGGGCGCTGACGACGTTGCCGGCGAGGCGGATGCGGGGGGCGTCGGCGAGTTCGACGAGGACCGCGTTGTAGGGGGCCTGGGCGGCGTAGTCGGGCAGCAGCGGGGGGTGCGGGACGACGAAGGACCAGATGCGGCCGCGGCCGGACATCGGGCGCCACTCGCTGTCGAAGGACCGGCAGTGGGGGCAGCAGGGGCGGGGCGGGAAGCGCGGCTCCCCGCAGGCCGCGCACGCCTGGACGCGCAGCTCGCCCCGGGCGGCGTACTCCCAGAAGGGCGAGCCGTCCTCGTCGACGACGGGGGTCAGCATGGCGGATCAACTCCTCAGCAGGACGGCCGACGTGGGGACGCTCTCGCCGGCGGTGACGAGGCAGGTGGCGGCGCCGGGCACCTGGGCGGTGGAGGTGCCGCGGAGCTGTTTGACGCCTTCGGTGATGAGGTTGAAGCCGTGGACGTACGCCTCGCTCAGCCCGCCGCCGCCGGTGTTGAGGGGCAGCCGCCCGCCGATCTCCAGGGCGCCGCCCTCGGTGAACGCGCCGCCCTCGCCCCGGCCGCAGAAGCCGTAGCCCTCCAGGGAGAGCGGGACGAGGGGGGTGAAGGCGTCGTAGATCTGGGCGACGTCGACGTCGGCGGGGCCGAAGTCGGCCTGCTTCCACAGGTGGCGGGCGGCGGTCCAGGCGGGTCCGGACAGCGGGTCGTCGTTCCAGTAGTTGACCATGCCGTGGTGCTGGGCGGGCAGGCCCTGGGCGGCGGCGTGGACGTAGACGGGGCGGTGGCGGCAGTCGCGGGCCCGTTCGGCGGAGACGATCACGCAGGCCAGTGCCCCGTCGGTCTCCAGGCAGTTGTCGAAGAGGCAGAGGGGTTCGCTGATCCAGCGGGAGGTCATGTACATCTCGCGGGTCAGCGGGCGGTCGTACATGATCGCGGCCGGGTTCTGGTTGGCCCGGTTGCGGCAGGCGAGGGCGACGTTGAAGAGGTGGTCGCGGGTGGCGCCGTACTCGTGCATGTAGCGGCGGGCGAGCATGCCGATCTCGTCGGCGGGCCGGAGCAGCCCGAAGGGGCGGGTCCACTGGCCGGGGGTGGGGAGCTGGACGGCCGTGTTCTTCCAGGGGCGGGGGCCCGAGCCGCGCTTGCGGGAGCGCCAGGCGACGCCGACGCCTGCCTGTCCGGTGGCGACGGCGGCGGCGAGGTGTCCGACGGTGGCGCAGGAACCGCCGCCGCCGTAGCCGACCTTGGAGAAGAAGGTGACGTCGCCGGCGCCGATGGCCTTGGCGACCTCGACCTCGTCGGTCTCCTCCATCGTGTACGAGGCGAAGGCGTCGACCTCGGAGGGCGCGATGCCGGCGTCGTCGAGGGCGGCGAGGATCGCCCGGCAGGCGAGGGTCTTCTCGCTCTCCGGGAGGTGCTTGGCGAAGGGTGTCTGGCCTATCCCGACGATGGCCGTGGCGTCCTTGAGCACGGCGACCTCCCCGATCGCTGACTTCGGCCGGCTGCTGACAGCGCGTCAGGCTACCGCTAATCTGACGGATAGTCAGCTAACTGGTGTGCGCGGACTGCGGGAGGGGTGGGCGCTGTGGAGTGGGGCTCGATACCGGAGTTGGTGCGCTGGGCGGCGGCGCGGTACGGGGAGCGCGAGGCGGTCGTGGAGGGCCGCGCCCGCGTCTCGTACGCGGAGCTGGGCGCCCGCGTCGAACGGGCGGCGGCCGCGTGCCTCGCCGACGGCGTACGCGCGGGGGACCGGGTGGCGATCTGGGCGCCCAACACCCTCGACTGGATCGTCTCCGCGCTCGGCGCGGTCACGGCGGGCGCGGTCCTCGTCCCGCTGAACACCCGCTTCAAGGGCACGGAGGCGGCGGACGTCCTGGCCCGCTCCCGGGCCCGGCTGCTCTTCGTCACCGGCACCTTCCTGGGCACCTCGTACGTGGCGTCGCTGCGCCGCGCGGGCGTGGAACTGCCGGACCTGCGCCGGGTGGTGGTGTTCAGCGACACGGTGCCGGACGACCCGGCCTACACGACCTGGAAATCGTTCCTCTCGGAGGGGAACGGCATCGAGGCGGAGGAGGTGCGGGCCCGGGCCGCCACCGTGGCACCGTCGGACCCCTCGGACATCATCTACACCTCGGGCACCACGGGCCGCCCCAAGGGCGCGGTCATCACCCATGAACAGACCCTGCGCTGCTACGCGGTGTGGAGCGAGCTCGCCGGCCTGCGCGAGGACGACCGCTATCTGATCGTGAACCCCTTCTTCCACACCTTCGGCTACAAGGCCGGCGTCATCGCCTGCCTGCAACGCGGCGCGGTGATGGTCCCGCAGCCCGTCTTCAACGTGGACACCGTGCTCGCCCACATCACCTCCGAACGCATCTCCGTCCTGCCCGGCCCGCCCACCCTGCACCAGGCGCTCCTCGACCACCCGTCCCGCGCCGCGTACGACCTGTCCAGCCTCCGGCTCGTCGTCACCGGGGCGGCGGTCGTGCCGCTCCGTCTGGTCGAGCGGCTGCGGTCGGAACTCGGCGTGGGCACGGTCCTCACGGCGTACGGCCTCTCCGAGGCGAGCGGCATCGTCACCATGTGCCGCCGGGGCGACCCGGCCGAGGTGATCGCGACGACGTCCGGCCGCGCGATCCCCGGCACCGAGGTCCGCCTCTCCGCCTCGGGCGAGATCCTGGTGCGGGGCTTCCACGTGATGCGCGGCTACTTCGAGGACGAGGCGGCGACGGCGGAGGCGATCGACGGAGACGGCTGGCTGCACACCGGCGACGTGGGCGTCCTGGACGAGGCGGGCAACCTGCGGATCACCGACCGGATCAAGGACATGTTCATCGTCGGCGGCTTCAACGCCTACCCCGCGGAGATCGAACAGCTCCTCGGCCTCCACCCCGACATCGCCGACGTCGCCGTCATCGGCGTCCCGGACCCCCGGCTCGGCGAGGTCGGCAAGGCATTCGCGGTCCGCCGCCCCGGCTCGGGCCTCACGGCCGACGACCTGATCGCCTGGTCGCGCCGCGAGATGGCCAACTACAAGGTCCCGAGGGAGGTCGAGTTCGTGACGGAGCTGCCGAGGAACGCGAGCGGGAAGGTGGTGAAGGGGGCGCTGCGGGGCCGCTAGCGGGGGAGGGGGCGTACGGGCGGCGGGGCGTGCGGGCGGCGGGGCGCGGGGCGCCGGCCGTGGGAGTCAGGAGCCGCCGGTGGGCGGCGGGGCGCGGGGCGTCGGCCGTGGGGGTCAGGAGCCGCCGGTGGGCTCCGGCGACGCCGGCCGGTCGACCATCCTCACCCCGTGCCAGCAGGCGAGCGTGAGCGCGGACGCCAGCCACACCACGCCCAGCCAGGGGTAGGCGGCCTCGCCGGCGCAGTCAGCGAGGTCCATCTCGCCGGCCGCGTGCAACCGGTGGCACAGGCGCGGCGTCCCGACGGCCGTCTGCACGGGCCACGCCAGCACCATGGTGGCCACCAGGCCGCCCACCGCGCCGAACCCGGCCGCCGCGACGGCCCGTTGGGCGCGGTCGTCCGGCGCGTGGCGGGTCGGCCGGTAGAAGACGGCGATCTGGAGCGCCAGCGTCACTCCGAGCGCGAAGCTCAGCCAGTCGTACCGCCCTTCGCCCAGCGACAGCGTGATCACCGCGGCGAGCGAGGCCGACCACAGCGCGGCCTGGTCGACGACCCCCCTGGTCCCCTGGTCCATGCCGCCGACGCTAGAAGCGGCGCGCGGCCGGCGGCGGGGAAGCGGGGGGACGTCCCCCGATGGTGTGGCAGGGGCGCACGCCCCGCTCGTACGAGGGCGCCCGGCACGCAAAGGGCCCGGACCGACATCGTCGGCCCGGGCCCTCCCCCCTGCGCGCGCGTGGCGTGCCTCGCCCCGCACGACCCGCGGTCCCCACCGCCTGCCGTGCCGGACGTGATCGATCATCACCCACGTCGAACGCCGTTGCGAGACCGGTTGGCCGAATCCGTCAGGTCGCCCTGGCGCGATCCGAACGCGTCGGGGATCTTGATCATTCCCGGGCGTACGTGATCACCTGAACGGGACGTCGACCGAGCCGTCCCCCAGCCCCGGAAAGGTGCCGCCCCACATGCGCGTCAAAGCCTTCGACCACCTGGTCCTCAACGTGACCGACGTCGACCGCGCCCTGGACTTCTACACCGGCCCCCTGGGTCTCGCCCCCGAGCGGGTGGAGGAGTGGCGCGCCGGCAAGGTGCCGTTCCCCTCCGTCCGCATCGATGAGAGCACGGTCATCGACCTCTTCTCCCGCCCCCGCGGCGAGTCCAACGTGGACCACATCTGCCTGGTCGTGGACCCCCTCGACTGGCAGGAGGTCATCGACTCCGGCACCTTCGACGTCCTGGAGGGCCCCGTCCCCCGCTGGGGCGCCCGCGGCTCGGCCCAGTCCGTCTACGTCAAGGACCCGGACGGCAACACGGTCGAACTGCGCTGGTACCCGCAGGACGTGGAGAACGCCGAGGTCTAGGAGCCGGCGGTGGGGCGGCGACGGGCGCGGAGCAGGCGGAGGCCCTTCACGGCGAGGACACCAGCCGTGAGCACGAAGCCGGCGAGAGCGATCCAGTACAGGGATTCCGCCACGAGCAGGCTCAGCAGCAGGCCGACGAACATCAGCGTCGAGCCGACGGCGTCCAGCAGGTCGAGTCGCGCCTTGGACCGCACGGCGGGGTCGGGCCCGCGCATCCGGCGGGCGAGGGGTACGACGGCGAGGGCCTGCAGGACGATCAGGCCGAGGGCGACCCACGCGAACCACTCCGGTATGTCCACGTCATGCAAGGTATCGCTCGCTCCTGGCTCGGTACGGAGGTTCCGCCGGTCGGCAGGACCGTAGGGGCGTGCGGGGGACAGGCCGGAGGGGCCGGGCGGCTCGGCCCGGCCCCTCCTGTGTGGGCCTGTGCGGTACGCGTGGGCCCTGCCCCAGGGGCTCCCCCCGGATCCCTCGGGCGTCCCCCGAGCCCCGCGTACCGTACGGCCCCGCCCGGCCCCGGCGACTCCCCCGATGGCGTCGCCGGAACCGTCCCCGTGTGGTGCGGTCTACTTGGCCGGCTCCGTGGTGACGTGGATGTTGCCCAGCGGGGCGGCCGCCCCGCTGCCGTCGGCCGTCGGTTCGCCGGTGACGTGAATGTTCTTGATGCCGATCTTCTCGGCGATCGCGTCGGTGACCGGCTCGTCGGTGACGTGGATGTTCTTCGCCTCGACGTCGGCCAGCGCCGGCTCGCCCGTGACGTGGATGTTCGTCGGCTTGATGGTCGACTCGTCGCTCATCGCAATCTCCCGTTGTGACGCTGTCAGATAGGTCGTCGAGGCCCGCCCGGCTGCTCCCCCGTGGGCGGCCGGACGGGCCCCCTGTGCAGGGCCGTTCACCCTAGTGCGTCGGAGCGACGGCCTCACCGGCGACCCGTCTGCCCCC
Source organism: Streptomyces sp. NPDC006339 (assembly GCF_040612775.1). Lineage (NCBI taxonomy): Bacteria > Bacillati > Actinomycetota > Actinomycetes > Kitasatosporales > Streptomycetaceae > Streptomyces > Streptomyces sp. NPDC006339. The sequence continues at coordinate 76,362 of NZ_JBEXQW010000021.1, read as the reverse complement.
CGACGCGACGGATCGATGAGATGAGCATGGCGGGCGGCGATAAACGAATGATGAACGCCCAAGCCGGGGCGGTCGGACCGTCAGGCGGCGGCGACCGGGCGCAGCAGGGCGCGCACCTCTCCGGCTTCGGGGGAGCCCAGCCCGTCGTAGATCTCCAGGGCCTCCCGCCAGCAGACCTGGGCGCGGCCCACCTGCCCTATGCCGGTCAGGGCGTGACCCAGCACCGTCAGGACGTTGCCCCGGCGCCACTCGCCGCCGATGTCCCGCAGCACCGTGAGTGCCATCTCGGCACTGGAGGCCGCCTGGGCGTACCGGCGTGCGGCGACGTCCACCTCGGCGATACGGAACAGCGTCATCCCCTCCCAGAGCCGCTGGCGGCTGTCCCGGAAGACCTCGAGCGCTTCGCTCAGGCTCGTGGACGCCTCCGCGAGCTGACCGCTCTGCGTGAGGGCGACTCCCATGGCGTACCGGCCGTTGGCGCCCTTCAGGGCGTGTCCCATGCGGTCGTACATGTCCGCGCCCCGGCGGGCCAGGGAGACCGCGCTGGCGGTCCGGCCGGTCAGGAGGTGGATGCGCGAGAGGTTGCACAGCGCGCTGGCCTCACCGGGACCGTCCTGGCAGTCCCGGAACGCCTCGATCGCCTCGTTGAGGAAGTCCTCGCCCTCCTCGTACCGATTGCGGTAGACCGCCATCACCCCGAGGGTGTTGGCGGCCCAGCAATGGGGGAGCCGGTCGCCGACGCCGTTGGCGAGGCGCATGGCCTCCCGGGCCTCCCCGTCGGCCTGGTCGAACCGGCCCGAGACGTGGTGCACGTACGCCAGCGTGATCGACGCCCGGCCCTCCGCCCGCATGTCCCCCGCGCCCCGCGCCGCCTCCCGGAGGCCCGCCGCCACCGCCTCGTACTCCTTGGAGTTGGCACCGGACTCCGCGAGGTCCAGCGCCGCCCACAGCAGGTCCACCGCGCGGCGCAGGGTGGACGGGTTCGTGGCGGACTGGCGGACGCAGGCGAGGAGGCAGTTGGCCTCGGCGTAGAGCCAGTCCTGGGCCGCGTGGCGGTCGGTGAAGGTGAGGCCCTCGTAGTGGGTGGGCTCCAGGTGGTCGACCAGGCGGTCGCCGGGGCGCTCGATGGCGTAGACGCGGCTCGCCGTCGACAGGTAGAAGTCGAGCAGCCGGGACAGCGCCAGCTCCCGTTCCACCGGCGGCTGTTCGTCCCGTTCCGCGCACGCACGCGCGTAGAGCCGGACCAGGTCGTGGTAGCGGTAGCGGCCCGGGGCGGCGGATTCGAGCAGCGAGGTGTCGACCAGGGCCTCCAGGAGGTCCTCGGTCTCCCACTCCGGGAGGTCCAGGACCGCCGCGGCCGCCGCCAGGGAGATGTCCGGGCCGTCCGCGAGGCCCAGCAGGCGGAAGGCGCGGGCCTGGGCCGGCTCCAACTGGCCGTAGCCGAGTTCGAAGGTCGCCTTGACGGCCAGGTCACCGGCCTGCAGCTCGTCCAGGCGGCGCCGCTCGTCGGCCAGCTTGGCCGCGAGGACGGAGACCGTCCACGTGCGGCGCGCCGCCAGCCGGGACGCCGCGATCCGGATGGCGAGCGGCAGGAACCCGCACGCGGCGACCACGTCGAGCGCCGCCTCCCGCTCCGCCCGCACCCGCTCCTCGCCGACGATCCGGGTGAACAACTGGAGCGCCTCCTCGGGCGACATGACGTCCAGGTCCACGAGGTGCGCCCCGGCCAGGTCGACCATGCGGATACGGCTGGTCACCAGGGCCGCGCACCCGGCCGTGCCGGGCAGCAGCGGGCGGATCTGGGCGGCGTCCCGCGCGTTGTCCAGGAGCACCAGGACCCGGCGGCCGTCGAGCGTGGAGCGGTAGAGCGCGGCCCGCTCGTCGAGCGAGTCCGGGATCGCCGAGTCGGGCGTGCCGAGGGCGCGCAGGAAGGCGCCCAGGACGGTCTCGGGCGCCGCCGCCCGGGACCCCGCGCCCTGGAGGTCCACGTAGAGCTGGCCGTCGGGGAAGTGCGGCCGCGCCTCGTGGGCGACGTGCACGGCCAGGGTGGTCTTGCCGACGCCGCCGATGCCGGCGAGGGCCGAGACCGCCATCACGGAACCCTCCGCGGTCGCGAGCCGGTCGCCCAGCTCCCGTACGAACGCGCTCCGGCCCGTGAAGTCCGGCACGGTCGCCGGCAGTTGGGCGGGCCGGGCCACCGGCGCGGCGGCCGGGGCCTGCTCCTCGACGGGGCGGGCGAGCTCGGCGTCGGCCTGGAGGATGCGCTGCTGGAGCCGGGACAGCTCGGGCGTGGGGTCGACGCCGAGCTCGTCGGCGAGCAGGCGGCGCGTGTCGGCGTAGACGGCGAGCGCCTCCGCCTGCCGGCCGGACCGGTACAAGGCCAGCATCAGCAGCTCGCGGAGCCGCTCGCGCAGCGGGTGCGCCGCCGTCAGCGCGGTCAGCTCGGAGACGGCCTCGGCATGGGCCCCGACCTCCAGGTCGAGGTCGAGCCGGGTCTCCAGGAGCTGGAGCCGCCACTCCTCCAGGCGGGTGCGCTGGTTCTCGGCGTACGGCCCGGGGACGGAGGCCAGGGCCTCGCCGTCCCACAGGGCGAGGGCGTCGTTCAGGCGGTCGCGGGCGTCGCCGCGCCGTCCGGCGGCGCGCAGCTTCTCGGCCTCGGCGGCGAGCTCCTGGGCGGTGGTGAGGTCGAGGGCGAGACCGGCGCGGCCGGTGCGGATGGCGTAGCCGCCGGAGTCGCTGACCAGGACGCCGGGGTCGAGGGCCTTGCGCAGCCGGGAGGCGTACGTACGGACGGCGGCCAGGGCCTGGGAGGGCGGTTCCTCGCCCCAGATGGCGTCGATGAGCTCGGCGGCGGTGGCGGTCCGCCCGTCGCGCAGGAGCAGCGCGGCGAGCAGGGCGCGCTGCTGGGGCGACCCGGTGGGCAGTGCCTGGTCGCCGCGGGCGGCGCGTACGGGGCCGAGCACCCGGAAGCGGAGGTGGGAGCCGTTGCCGGTGGGGTCGGTGGGGTCGGTGGGGTCGCCGGTGCCGGTGCCGGTGGGGTCGGTGGGGTCGGTGGGGTCGCCGGTGCCGGTGCCGGTGCGGCCACTGGTGCCGGTGCGGCCACTGGTGCCGGTGTCGGTGCCGGCGGCCCCGGCGCTCCCGCCCCGCGAGGTCCTCGTGGCCCCGTTCCCCGCGGACCTGTTCCCCGCGGCCCGGTGTCCCGCGGACCCGTTCCCCTCGAAGCCCTTCCTCGCGGACCCGTTCCCCGCGGGGCCCCGCCCGCCGCCGGTCGTGCCGGAGCGCGGGTCGTCGGCCGGCCCGGTGCCGGTTCCGTCGGGACCCGTCGCCGGAGTCCGCTGCTCCGGAACTCGCGGCCCGTTCTCACGGTCCATTAGCTCCCCCTGCCCGTACCGCTGGTTTCGCCCAAGACAGTCTGCCTTGTCCGGAGGGCGTGCGTCAGCATCGGGTCGGCCGTTCCCAGGCTGTGACAGACGGGCCGGCGGAGGGTTCCACGAGGGCCGACGACCCCCGTTTACTGACGGATCGTCAGATCAGCGCTACCGTGAACGGCATGGAGAGCTTCCCGAAGATCATCTCGGTGGACGACCACACCGTGGAGCCCCCGCACGTCTGGCAGGACCGGCTCCCGTCCCGCTATCGCGACACCGGACCCCGGATCGTCCGCGCGCCGCTGAAGGAAATGACCTTTCTGGGCGGAAAGTTCGCCCCCGTGATGGGTGCCAAGGGGGATGAAGGCCCCATCGGCGACTGGTGGGTCTACGAGGACCTGCACCGGCCCCTCACCCGGCTCGACACCGCCGTCGGCTACGACCGCGACGAGATCCGCCTGGAGGTCATCACCTACGAGCAGATGCGGCCCGGCTCCTACTCGGTGCCCGAGCGGCTCGCCGACATGGACGTCAACCACGTCCAGTCGGCCCTCTGCTTCCCCACCTTCCCCCGGTTCTGTGGACAGACCTTCACCGAAGCCGCCGATCGTGAACTCGGTCTCCTCGGCGTGCGGGCCTACAACGACTGGATGGTCGAGGAGTGGTGCGGCCCCGAGGCGCGGGGCCGGCTCATCCCCCTGACCCTCATCCCGCTGTGGGATCCCGAGCTCGCCGCCGCCGAGGTGCGCCGCAACGCGGCCCGGGGCGTGCGGGCCGTCGCCTTCTCCGAGATCCCGCCGCACCTCGGGCTCCCGTCCGTCCACACCGACCACTGGGACCCGTTCCTGCGCGCCTGCGACGAGACCGGCACCGTGATCGCCATGCACATCGGCTCCTCCAGCCGGATGCCCTCCACCTCCGCCGACGCCCCGCCCGCCGTCGGCTCCACCATCACCTTCGCCAACTGCTGCTTCTCGATGGTCGACTGGCTGATGAGCGGCTCCTTCGAGCGCTTCCCGAACCTGCGGATCATGTACGCCGAGGGGCAGATCGGCTGGATCCCGTACATCCTGGAGCGCGCCGACGTCGTGTGGGAGGAGAACCGCGGCTGGGGCGGCGTGGCCGAAAAGGTACTGCGCCCGCCCTCCGAGCTCTTCGCCGAGCACGTCTACGGCTGCTTCTTCGACGACGCCTTCGGGCTGCGCAACCTCGACGCGATCGGGGTGGGCAACGTGCTCTACGAGACGGACTACCCGCACTCGGACTCCACCTGGCCCACGTCCCGCGAGGTCGGCGAGGCCCAGATGGCCCACCTCGCACCGGACGTCGTCGAGCGGATCGTGCGCGGCAACGCGATCGAGCTGCTCGGTCTGACCGAGGACGGCCTCTGGCGGCCGTGACGGGTGACGCGGGCCTGTGGCCTCCCGGGGTGCGGTCGCGCCTCGCCTACGGCAGGACGTCGTGGACCGCCTCGCCTACGGCAGGACGTCGTGGACGCTGTGCTCGCTCAGGTCCGGGGCGTGGCGAGCGAGGGTGCGGTAGTCGGCGTCGTCGTGCAGCACGGTCAGCCCGTGATGGGCCGCGGTGGCGGCGATGATCAGGTCGACGGCCGAGGCGCTCCTGTGTTCCCCGGCCTTCGCCATCCGATGCTGTACGGAGCCGATCCAGCGTCCCGCGTTCTTGGGTACCGCCACGTCGGGGTACAGGTCGGCGAACATCTCCGCGATCTCGTCGTACTCGCGACCGTCGCGGGCGCTGTACAGGAACTCGGTGCGCTGCGGGTAGCAGGAGGCGATCGCCTCGGCGTCGATGGCGTCGTACCAGGCCGCCTGAAGACGGCGGTCGCCGAGTATGCGGACGAGTCCGGAGGTGTCGAGGAGATAGATCACCGACTGTCCTTCTCGGCCTGATGCCGGCGCTCGGCGTCCTTGACCGCCTCCCAGTGGCCCGCGCGCTCGAAGTGGCGGTGGATGCGCGCCGCGCGCTCCTGCCGGTCGGCGTAGAACCGGAGGGCCAGGTTGACGGCCTCCTTCTTGGTCCGCGCCTTGGACAGGGTCATGGCGCGCTGCAGTGCGTCATCGTCTATGTCGATCTGGGTCACGGCCATGCCGCACCTCCGCGATGTTGGCAATGTACAAAGAATTATATGCCACCAACATCGGGTCGGCGAGCGCTGTGATCCTGAGGGGGAGGCCGGTGCCGGCCGCCCCGCTCCCCGTCGTACCCCTTGCCCGAGGGCCCCTCGGCGGCGAGCATGGCCCCGCAGCGCGTAACTGACGGATCGTCAGACATGAGGGGTCCCCATGGTGGTCTACGGCATCCAGCTCCCCGTCCAGTCCCAGAGCACCCTCTACGCCGAGTCCTGGGAGGCCGGGGCCGGGGTCGCCGATCTGGTCGCCGTCGCGCGGGCGGCCGACGCGCACGGCTTCGACTACGTCGCCTGCTGCGACCACGTCGCCATCCCGCGGCGGCTGGCCGGGGCGATGAGCACCGTCTGGTACGACCCGGTGGCCACGCTCTCCTTCCTGGCCGCCGCGACCGAGCGGGTCCGGCTGCTCTCGCACGTCGCCGTCGTGGGCCTGCGCCATCCGCTGGTCACGGCCAAGGCGTACGCGACGCTCGATCATCTCTCCGGCGGCCGGCTGGTCCTCGGGGTCGGGGCCGGGCATGTGCGGGAGGAGTTCGAGGCGGTGGGGGCCGACTTCGCCGGGCGGGGCCGGGTGCTCGACGAGACGATCGACGCGCTGCGGGCGGCGCTCGGGCCCGAGGAGTACCCCGAGCACAGCGGCGAGCGCTTCTCCTTCCGGGACCTCGGCCAGCGGCCCCGGCCCGCCCAGGACCGCGTCCCGGTCTGGGTGGGCGGCTCGTCACCGGCCGCCCTGCGCCGGGCCGCGCTCAAGGGCGACGGCTGGCTGCCGCAGGGCGACCCGCGCGACCGGCTCCCGGAACGGATCGCGCGGCTGCGCCGGCTGCGCGAGGAGGCCGGGATCAAGGAGCCGGTCACCGTCGGCGCGATCACCGAGGCGCTGTACGTCGGCGCGCCGAAGTGGGACGTCGGGCGGCGCACGCTCGCCGGTGGGCCCGAGGCCCTCGCGAGCTCCCTGCGCGCCTACGGGGAGATGGGCGTGCACCAGATCCAGGTGCGGTTCCGCTCCCGGAGCCGTACCGAACTCACCGACCAGATGGCCGCCTTCGCGGCCGAGGTCGCACCCCACCTCTAGCGGCGAGGAGTACGGACATGGGCAAGCTGGACGGGCGGGTCGTCGTCATCACGGGCGCGGCGCGCGGGCAGGGCGAGCAGGAGGCGCGGCTCTTCGCCGCGGAGGGGGCGCGGGTCGTCCTCGGGGACGTGCTGGACGGTCCCGGCGAGGCGCTGGCGAAGGAGCTGGGCGAGGAGCGGGCCGCGTACGTCCACCTCGACGTGACCAGCGAGCGGGACTGGGCGGCCGCCGTGGCCGCCGCCAAGGAGCGGTTCGGGCGGATCGACGGCCTGGTCAACAACGCCGGCATCCTGCGCTTCAACGAGCTGGTGTCGACACCGCTGGACGAGTTCCAGGCGATCGTCCAGGTCAACCAGGTCGGCTGCTTCCTGGGCATCAGGACCGTCGCGCCGGAGATCGAGGCGGCCGGCGGCGGGACGATCGTCAACACCGCCTCGTACACGGGCCTGACGGGCATGGCCGGCGTGGGCGCCTACGCCGCCACCAAGCACGCGGTCCTCGGGCTGACCCGGGTCGCGGCCCTGGAGCTGGCCGGGAAGGGGATCCGGGTCAACGCGGTCTGCCCGGGCGCCGTCGACACCCCGATGAGCAACCCGGAGGGCGTGGACCCGGAGGCGACGGCCGAGCTGTACCGCACGCGCGTGCCGCTGGGGCGGATCGGGCGGCCGGAGGAGGTCGCGGCGCTCGCGCTCTTCCTGACCGGCGACGACTCCGCCTACATCACCGGGCAGCCGTTCGTGATCGACGGCGGATGGCTGGCCGGCGTCAGCCTCTTCTGACGCATCGTCATCTCTTGACGCGTTCCGGCGGCGGTGCGACAGTCGGGCACATCGAGAATCTGACGATGCGTCAGAAACCACGAGGGCGGTGAACTTCCTTGGAATTCGGGATCTTCGTACAGGGATACGTCGGCAAGCGCGCCGAGACCGATCCCGAAGCCGAGCACAAGGCGCTCATGGAGGAGACCGAGTACGTCATCCAGGCCGACCGGTCCGGGTTCAAGTACGCCTGGGCCTCCGAGCACCACTTCCTGGAGGAGTACTCCCACCTCTCCGCCAACGACGTCTTCCTCGGGTACCTCGCCCACGCCACCGAGCGCATCCACCTCGGCTCCGGCATCTTCAACCCGCTCGCCCCCGTCAACCACCCGGTCAAGGTCGCCGAGAAGGTCGCCATGCTCGACCACCTCTCCGGCGGCCGCTTCGAGTTCGGGTCGGGGCGCGGCGCGGGCTCCCACGAGATCCTCGGGTTCATGCCGGGCATCACCGACATGAACCACACCAAGGAGATCTGGGAGGAGACGATCGCCGAGTTCCCCAAGATGTGGCTCCAGGACGAGTACGCCGGCTTCCAGGGCAAGCACTGGTCCCTCCCGCCCCGCAAGGTCCTGCCCAAGCCGTACGGGAAGTCCCACCCGGCCATGTGGTACGCCGCCGGCTCCCCGAGCTCGTACGCCATGGCGGGCCGCATGGGGCTCGGGGTCCTCGGCTTCAGCGTGCAGAAGGTCTCCGACATGGAGTGGGTCGTCGAGTCGTACAAGACCGCGATCAAGGAGGCCCGGGCGGTCGGCGACTTCGTCAACGACAACGTGATGGTCACCTCGACCGCGATCTGCGCCGAGACCCACGAGAAGGCCGTCGAGATCGCCGTCGGCGGCGGCCTCAACTACCTCCAGTCGCTGCTCTTCCGCTACCACGACACCTTCCCCCGGCCCGAGGGCATCCCGGAGTGGCCCGAGCTGCTGCCCGCGTACTCGGCCGAGATCATCGAGCTCCTCATCCAGGAGGAACTGATGATCTGCGGCGACCCGTCGGAGGTCCTGGCCCAGTGCAAGCGCTGGGAGCGGGCCGGTGCCGACCAGTTGTCCTTCGGGCTGCCGATCGGGATCTCGTACGAGGACACGATGAACACGATCAGGCTGATCGGCGAGCACGTGATCCCGGAGATCGACACCGACCCGGTCCACCGCACGACCCGCTTCCGGCAGTCCGCCGGCTCCTGACGGGCCCACCCAGCGCGGAGCGGTGTCTTCCCGGACCGCCGCCCCGTACCGCCCCGGCCGGCGGCCGTTCCGCGGCGCCCCCGGCCGGGGCGCACCCGTGCCCCCACCCCGGAACCTGCGAAAGGGATCGCCATGCTCGACCACCTCATCACGGGCGCCACCGTCGTGGACGGCACCGGCGCCCCCGCCTTCACCGCCGACGTCGGGATACGCGACGGGCGGATCGTCCTCGCCACCGCCGGCGAGGAGGCCCGCACCCGCGAGGACGCCGGCGGTCTCGTCCTCGCGCCCGGCTTCGTCGACCCGCACACCCACTACGACGCCCAGTTGTTCTGGGACCCGTACGCCACACCCTCCATGAACCACGGCGTCACCACCGTCGCCGGCGGCAACTGCGGCTTCACCCTCGCCCCGCTGCACCCCGGCCGGCCCGAGGACGCCGACTACACCCGCCGCATGATGTCCAAGGTCGAGGGCATGTCCCTGAAGGCCCTGGAGGAGGGCGTCGACTGGAGCTGGTCGTCGTTCGGGGAGTATCTCGACGCCCTGGACGGGCGGATCGCGGTCAACGCCGGTTTCATGGTCGGCCACTGCGCCCTGCGGCGGTACGTGATGGGCCCGGACGCCGTCGGCGGGCAGCCCACCCCGGAGCAGTTGGACACGATGGTCGGCCTGCTGAAGGAGGCCATGGACGCCGGCGCCTGGGGCCTGTCCACCACCCAGTCGTCCACCCACTCCGACGGCGACGGCGCCCCCGTCGCCTCCCGGCACGCGGCCCCCGCCGAGCTGATCGCGCTCTCCCGGGCCGTCGGCGAGCACGAGGGCACCCAGATCGAGGCGATCCTGGCCGGCTGCCTCGACCGGTTCTCCGACGCCGAGATCGACCTCTTCGTCGAGATGACGGCCGCCGCCGGGCGGCCCCTCAACTGGAACGTGCTGACCATCGACGCCGCCGTCCCCGAACGCGTCCCGCGCCAGCTCCTCGCCTCCGAGCGGGCCCGCGGGTCCGGCGGCCGGATCGTCGCCCTCACCATGCCGATCCTCACCCCCATGAACATGTCGCTCGGCACCTTCTGCGCCCTCAACCTCATCCCCGGCTGGGGCGAGGTCCTCTCCCTCCCCGTGCCCGAGCGGATCGCGCGGCTCCGCGACCCCGCCGTACGGGCCGGGATGCTGCGCCGCGCCGACTCCAAGGAGGCCGGCGTCTTCCGGCGCCTCGCGGACTTCGGCCGCTACGTCGTCGGCGACACCTACAGCCGCGAGAACGCGGGCCTGACCGGCCGGGTCGTGAAGGACATCGCCGCCGAACGCGGCCAGGACCCCTTCCAGTGCCTCGTCGAGATCTGCGCCAACGACGACCTGCGCACCGTCCTGTGGCCGATGCCCACCGACAACGACCCGGCGAGCTGGGCGCTGCGCGCCGAGACCTGGCAGCACGAGGACGTCCTGCTCGGCGGCTCCGACGCGGGCGCCCACCTGGACCGGATGTGCGGGGCGCCGTACACCACCCGCTTCCTCGGCGACTGTCTGCGCGGCCGGAAGCTGGTGCCGCTGGAGCAGGCCGTGAAGATGCTGAGCGACGACCCGGCGCGGCTCTTCGGGCTGCGCGGGCGCGGCCGGATCGCCGAGGGCCACCACGCCGACCTGGTCCTCTTCGACCCCGGGCGGATCGACGCGGGCCCGGCGACCCTGGTGCACGACCTGCCCGGCGCCGGCCCGCGCCTGGACTCGCGCGCCACCGGGATCGTGTCGGTGCGGGTCAACGGGGTGGAGACGGTCCGGGACGACGAGGTGACCGGGGCGATCCCGGGCCGGGTGCTGCGCTCGGGCCGCGACACGAGGACGGTGAGCACCCGATGACGCACGAGCCGAGGACCGAGCGGCTCTACATAGGAGGGGAGTGGGTCGAGCCCGACGGCGGGCACTACGAGGTGGTGAACCCCGCCACCGAGGAGGTCGTCGGCCTCGCCCCCGAGGCGTCCCGCGCCCAGGTGTACGAGGCGGCCGAGGCGGCCCGCGCGGCCTTCGCGACCTGGTCCCGTACGAAACCGGAGGAGCGGGCCGCGCTCCTGGACCGGGCCGCCGGCCTCATGGCCCGCGACGCCGGGGCCAACACCCTGCTGGCCCGGGCCGAGACCGGCGCGACCACGGGGACCGCCCGCGGGATGCAGGTCGCCGTCGGCGTCTCCCGCTTCCGGCGCTACGCCCGGGGCGCCCTGGAGCCGGTCGAGCAGGCCCTGCCGCCGCAGATCAACGAGGCCGGTCCCATGGGGCGGGCCGGGGTCTTCGGCGCGGTGGCGGTACGGCGCCCGGTGGGCGTGGTCGCCTGCATCACCTCGTACAACAACCCCTGGGCGAATCCGGCCGGCAAGATCGCGCCGGCGCTCGCGATGGGCAACACGGTCGTGGTGAAGCCCGCCCCGCAGGACCCGCTGTCCGTGTACGCGCTGACCCGGGCCCTCGCGGAGGCCGGGGTGCCGGCCGGGGTGGTGAACGTGGTCACCGGCTCCGCGCCCGCCGTGGGCGAGGCGGCCGTGGACTCGCCGGCGGTCGACATGGTGTCCTTCACCGGCTCCACGGCCGTCGGGCAGGCGATCGGCGAGGTGTGCGGCCGGCAGGTGAAGCGGCAGTTGATGGAGCTGGGCGGCAAGGGCGCGGCCCTCGTCCTCGACGACGCGGACCTGGACTCGGCGGTGACGGGGATCGGGACGACGTTCTCCTTCTACAGCGGGCAGATCTGTACGGCGCCGACCCGGGTGCTGGCCCAGCGCGGGATCCACGACCGGCTGGTCGCCGGGCTCGCCGCGTACGCCGGGCGGCTGCCGGTGGGGGATCCGGCGGCGCCCGGCACGGTGGTCGGGCCGGTGATCTCGGCGGCCCACCGCGACCGGGTGGAGTCCTATGTGGAGCTCGGCCGCAAGGAGGGCGCGCGGGTGGTCGTGGGGGGCGAGCGGCCGGTGGTCGGCGACGGGCGCGGTTTCTACGTGGCGCCGACGCTGCTCGCGGACTGCGCGCCCGGGATGCGGGTGGTGCGGGAGGAGATCTTCGGGCCGGTGGTCGTGGTGGTGCCCTTCGACGACGAGGAGGAGGGCGTCGCGCTGGCCAACGACAGCGACTACGGCCTGATCGACTACGTGTGGTCGGAGGACGTGGCCCGCGCATTTCGTATCGCGGGGCGGCTGCGGGCCGGCGGAGTCGGGGTGAACACCGTCGGCCGGAACATGGAGGCACCGTTCGGCGGCTTCAAGAAGAGCGGTGTGGGCCGGGATGTGGGCTCGTACGCACTGCACGCGTACAGCGAGCTACAGGCTGTGGTCTGGCCGGGGTGAAAAGGCGGTCCGGAGGCGTCCGCGAAAATTCCTCGGGAAAATTTGGAAACGGACATTTGGGGCATGGCTGCGGTTCCCGCATAGCGGACGGTCGGTGAGACGCCTACCGGTTGGTCGGTCCCGTGCGGTCGTCGATCTTTCAATCATTGGTGAGCGTCCGCGTTTGACCTCTCAATGAAAGGCAATGATCGTCCGGCCCGGCGGAGTTCGATCTTCCGGATGTGGAAACCGCAGCACTTAACGTCCTGTTCATGACTCAGGTGGATGCACGGCCCCAGGCCGGAGACACGGTAAGGGGCGTCACTCCGGGCGACAGTCACGGAGTACGCACCAAGGGCCTCGGCGGAAATTCCGTGGGCCTCCTCGGCAGTGCCGTCATCGGCATCTCCACTGTCGCCCCCGTTTACTGCCTCACCTCGACGCTCGGCTCCACGGCCGGCGAGGTGGGCCTGCAGATGCCCGCGGTGTTCCTCGCCGGGTTCCTGCCGATGCTCCTCGTCGCGTTCGCGTACCGCGAGCTCAACAAGGTGATGCCGGACTGCGGCACCTCCTTCACCTGGACGGTGAAGGCATTCGGCCCCAAGATCGGCTGGATGTGCGGCTGGGGCCTCGTCATCGCGACGATCATCGTCCTCTCCAACCTGGCGGGCGTCGCGACCTCCTACTTCTGGCTGCTCGCCGGTGAGATCAGCGGCAGCGAATCCGTCGCCGCCCTGGACGAGAACAAGGCCGTCCACATCCTCACCTGCCTCACCCTGATCGCCGTCGCCACCGCCATCAGCTACCGCGGCATGACCGCCACCAAGGGCGTGCAGTACGCCCTCGTCGGCCTCCAGCTCGTCGTCCTCGGCCTCTTCGTGGCCATGGCGCTGTCGAAGGCCGGCTCCTTCGAGACCTCGGTCGACTTCTCCTGGTCCTGGATGAACCCCTTCGCGGTGCAGTCCTTCGCCGCGTTCACCGCCGGACTCTCCCTGTCGATCTTCATGTACTGGGGCTGGGACGCCTGCATGGCGACCAACGAGGAGACCACCGGCAGCCAGAAGACGCCCGGCCGCGCCGCGCTGATCGCCATGGTCGTCCTGGTCGCCTCCTACCTGGCCACCGGCATCGCCGCCCAGATGGCCGTCGGCTCCGGCGACCAGGGCCTCGGCCTCGCCAACCCGGAGACCTCCGACAACGTCTTCGCCGCCCTGGCCGGCCCCGTCATGGGCCCCGCCCTCGGCATCCTGCTCTTCGTCGCGGTCCTCGCCTCCGCCGCCGCCAGCCTCCAGACGACCTTCATCCCGGTCGCCCGCACGGTCCTCGCGATGTCCACCTACGAGGCCCTGCCGAAGTCCTTCACCAAGGTCCACCCGGTCTTCAAGACCCCCGGCAAGGCCACCGTCGTCGCCGGTGTCGCGACCGGCGCCTTCTACACGGTGATGACCCTGGTCAGCGAGAACGTCCTGGTCGACACGATCTACGCGCTCGGCCTGATGATCTGCTTCTACTACGCCCTGACGGCCTTCGCCTGCGTCTGGTACTTCCGCGCCGAGCTCTTCCGCTCCGGCCGCGACTTCGCCTACAAGGGCCTCATGCCGCTCCTCGGCGGCCTGATGCTGACCGCCGTCTTCGGCAAGACGCTCTACGACATGTGGGACCCGGCCTACGGCTCCGGCTCCGCCGTCCTCGGCGTCGGCTCCGTCTTCGTCATCGGAGTCGGACTGCTGCTCCTCGGCGTGGTCATCATGCTGGTGATGCAGCGCCGCAGCCCCGCCTTCTTCCGCGGCGAGGTGCTCACCAAGGAGACCCCGTCGCTGGTCGTCGAGGACTGATGGACTCCCCGGCGAACCGGTGACGGCAAAAGGCGAGGTGGCGGGCCCGTGGGGGGTCCCGCCACCTCGCCGTCTCCATGCGTGACGTCAGTGCTGCCCCGGCAGCAGACCCCCCACCAGCCTGTTGGCGGCCGGCATCTCCGCCGGCGGCGCCGGCTTCTCCGCGGGGTCCAGCAGGTCGCTCAGCGGCAGCGACGGGGGCAGGCTGTTGCCGGCGCTCTCGGCGGCGGCGGTGCCCGCCGTGGCGATGATCCCGCCCGCCAGGGCGAGAGAGGTCAGGGCGGCGGTGGTGAGGATCTTCTTCATGCCGCACCCAACGCCGACCGGCCGCGAGGGGTTACGTCGCCCTCCCTACGATGCCCCCATGCCGTACGCACCCACCGAGACGAACTGGTCGCTGCGCCCCGGCCGGGCCGAGGACGTCGAGCCCCTCGCCGAGCTGCGGGCCGAGGTCCTGCGCGCCGACCTCGAACGCCTCGGCCGCTACGACGCGCACCGGGTCCGCCGGCGCCTGCGGGACGGCTTCTCCCCCGCGTACACCTCGGTCGTCGAGACCGACGACGGCTTCGCCGGCTGCGTGACCCTCCGCCCGGACGGGACGGGCGAGGGCCTCCACCTGGAGCACTTCTACCTGACCCCCGCCACCCAGGGCCACGGCCTCGGCACGGCGGTCCTGCGCACCCTCCTCGCCCGCGCCGACGCCGAGGGCCTCCCCGTCCGCCTCACCGTCCTCCAGGGCAGCGCGGCCCGCCGCCTCTACGAGCGGGAGGGGTTCCGGGTGGAGTCCGAGGACCCGGTGGACGTGGTCATGGTGCGCCCGCCCGCCCCGGCGGCGGTCAGTTCTCCGTGACGGCCGGCTCCGCCGCCTCCGCGATCAGGGCCGTCGCGATCGTGCGGAAGCCCAGGCGGGCGTAGAGGCGGGCCACCGTCTCGTCCGTGGCGGTCAGGAAGACCGTCTCGGCGCCCCGGGCGCGGGCGTCCGCGACGAGGGCGGCCGTGACCGCGAGGCCGAGGCCCCGGCGGCGGGACTCCGGGCGGGTGCCGACGCCGACGATCTCGGTGACCGGGCCGACCGGCTGGTGCTGGCCGGCGGCGAGGGCCGTGCCGGAGGGGTCGAGGGCCGCCGCGAGGCGGGTCAGGCCCGCCTCGACGCGGGCGGCGACCTGGGCGGCGGCGCCGGGCGCCGGGGCCGCCCCGAAGGCCGCGTACGGCGCGGCGACCGCGCTCTCCAGGGCCGGGTCCTCGGCGCCGACCATCCGCACCGTGACGTCCTCCGGCGGCGCGGGCAGCTCCTCGGCGGCCTCGGTCAGCACCATCAGCGGATGCTCGCGCACCACGAGCCCGCTCGCCTCGACCGCCGCCCGCAGCCCCGGCGTGGTCTCCGCGACCCACTCGAACGCCTCCGGCACCCCCAGCTCCCGCTGCCGCGCCCGCACCTTCTCCACCGCCTCGACGCCGACGGCCCCCGTGTGCCCGAGAGCCGGCCGCGCGTAATAGGGCCAGCCCTCCCCCTCCCGCACGAAGAGGGTCAGCGCACCGAAGTCCTCGGCACGGGCGGCGGAACGGGGGACGGCGTCGTAATAGCTCTCGAGTCGCTTCAGCACCCGGCCACGGTAGAGGCGGCGCAGGGCGGCCGCAGGTGGATTTCCGGCGGACCGCCGGAACCGCGCGCGGCGCACGGCTCTCGGAAAACCACGCCGCAGCCCCTACCGTGCCCCCATGCGGATCTCGACCACGATCTTCCTGACCGACGAGACCATCACCCCCGTGCGGCTCGCCCGCGCGCTCGAGGAGCGGGGGTTCGCCGGGCTCTATCTGCCCGAGCACACCCACATCCCCGTCTCCCGCGACACCGGCTATCCGGCGGGCGGCGCGCTGCCGCGCGAGTACGGACGCACGCTCGACCCCTTCGTGGCCCTCGGCCAGGCCGCGGCCGTCACCGAGCGGCTCGGTCTGGGCACCGGCGTCACGCTCGTCGCCCAGCACGACCCGATCGCCCTCGCCAAGCGGATCGCGACCCTCGACCACCTCTCCGGCGGACGCTTCACGTTCGGCGTCGGCTTCGGCTGGAACAAGGAGGAGGCCGCCGACCACGGCGTCGACTGGGGCACCCGCCGGGCCCGCACCCGCGAGGCCGTGCACCTGATGCGCGCCCTGTGGGCCGCCGAACCCACCGCGTACGAGGGCGAGAGCTCGGGTCTCGCCGTCCGCGCCTCCCACGCCTGGCCGAAGCCCGTCGCCGGCGGCGCCCCCCGCACCCTCGTCGGCGGCGCCGCGGGGCCGAAGCTCTTCGCCCACGTCGCCGACTACGCCGACGGCTGGATGCCCGTCGGCGGCCGCGGTCTGACAGAGACGATCCCCGTTCTGCGCGAGACCTGGGAGCGCGCCGGCCGCGATCCGAAGACCCTCCAGGTCGTCCCGTACGCGGTCCTGCCGAGCCCCGGAAAGCTCGCCCACTACGAGGAACTGGGCTGCGAGGAGGTCGTGCTCCAGCTCCCGCCGGGCGACGAACGGGAGGTCCTCACCGTGCTGGACGACCACGCCCGGTACCTGTGACCCGCTCGTATGCTCGGTCCATGACCGATCAGCAGGCACCCCGGACCCCCGCACCCACCGAGAACGCCATGCGCCGCGCGCTCAAGCGGGCCAGGGACGGGGTCGCGCTCGACCTCGCCGAGGCGGCCGTGCTGCTGCAGGCCCGGGGGGCCGACCTGGACGACCTGGTGGCCACGGCCGGCCGGGTGCGCGACGCGGGGCTCGCGGCGGCCGGACGGCCCGGGATCATCACGTACTCGAAGAGCGTGTTCATACCGCTCACCCGGCTGTGCCGGGACAAGTGCCACTACTGCACCTTCGCGACCGTGCCGGGGAAGCTGCGGCGCGAAGGCCACGGGATGTTCATGTCGCCGGACGAGGTCCTCGACATCGCCCGCAAGGGCGCCGAACTCGGCTGCAAGGAAGCCCTGATCACCCTCGGCGACAAGCCCGAGGACCGCTGGCCCGAGGCCCGCGAGTGGCTGGACGCGCACGGCTACGACGACACCCTCGCGTACGTACGGGCCATGGCCATCCGCATCCTGGAGGAGACCGGGCTGCTGCCGCACCTCAACCCCGGCGTGATGTCGTGGACGGACTTCCAGCGGCTCAAGCCGGTCGCCCCCTCCATGGGCATGATGCTGGAGACGACCTCGCGGCGGCTGTGGGAGGAGCCCGGGCAGCCCCACTACGGCTCGCCCGACAAGGAACCGGCCGTGCGGCTGCGGGTCCTGGAGGACGCGGGACGCTCCTCCGTGCCCTTCACGTCCGGGCTGCTCCTCGGCATCGGGGAGACCTACGAGGAGCGGGCCGAGTCGCTGTTCGCGCTGCGCCGGATCGCACGCGCCTACCACGGCATCCAGGAGCTGATCATCCAGAACTTCCGCGCCAAGCCCGACACGGCGATGCGCGGCATGCCGGACGCCGAACTGGACGACCTGGTCGCGACGGTGGCGGTGGCCCGGCTCATCATGGGGCCCGCCGCCTGCCTCCAGGCCCCGCCGAACCTGGTCGACGCCGAGTACGGGCGGCTGATCGCCGCCGGCATCGACGACTGGGGCGGGGTGTCCCCGCTCACCATCGACCACGTCAACCCGGAGCGGCCCTGGCCGCGGATCGAGGAGCTCGCCGAGAAGTCCGCCGCCGCCGGCTTCACCTTGCGCGAACGGCTCTGCGTCTACCCGGAGTTCGTCACCCGCGGCGAGCCCTGGCTCGACCCGCGGCTGCTGCCGCACGTGCGCGCGCTCGCCGACCCGGAGACCGGCCTCGCGAACCCGGACGCGCCGGTGCGCGGACTGCCCTGGCAGGAGCCGGACGAGACCTTCGCCGCCGCGGGCGGCACCGGCCGCACCGACCTGCACCGCACCATCGACACCACCGGCCGCACCGGCGACCGCCGCGAGGACTTCGACCACGTCTACGGCGACTGGGAGGCGCTGCGCGAGGCCGCGGCGCCCGGCATGGTGCCCGAGCGGATCGACGCCGACGTGCGGGAGGCGCTGGCCGTCGCCGCCGACGACCCGACCCGGCTCACCGATCCGCAGGCCCTCGCCCTGCTGCACGCCGACGGACCGGCCCTGGACGCGCTGACCCGGATCGCCGACGACGTGCGGAAGTCGGTGAACGGCGACGAGGTGACGTACATCGTCACGCGGAACATCAACTTCACCAACGTCTGCTACACCGGCTGCCGCTTCTGCGCCTTCGCCCAGCGGCGCACCGACGCCGACGCCTACACCCTCTCCCTCGACCAGGTCGCCGACCGCGCCCGGCAGGCGTGGGACGTCGGCGCCGTCGAGGTCTGCATGCAGGGCGGCATCCACCCGGACCTGCCCGGCACCGCCTACTTCGACATCGCACGGGCGGTGAAGGAGCGCGTGCCCGGCATGCACGTGCACGCCTTCTCCCCGATGGAGGTCGTCAACGGCGCCTCCCGCACCGGCCTTTCGATCCGCGAGTGGCTGACCGCCGCCAAGGAGGCCGGGCTCGACTCGATCCCCGGCACGGCCGCCGAGATCCTCGACGACGAGGTCCGCTGGGTCCTCACCAAGGGCAAGCTGCCCACGGCCACCTGGATCGAGGTGATCACCACCGCGCACGAGCTGGGCATCCGCTCCAGCTCCACGATGATGTACGGGCACGTGGACCAGCCCCGCCACTGGCTCGGCCACTTCCGGACCCTGGCCCGCATCCAGCGGGAGACGGGTGGCTTCACCGAGTTCGTGACGCTGCCGTTCATCCACACCAACGCGCCCGTCTACCTCGCGGGCATCGCCCGGCCGGGCCCGACCGTGCGCGACAACCGGGCCGTCACCGCCATGGCCCGGCTGCTGCTCCACCCGTACATCCCGAACATCCAGACGAGCTGGGTCAAGCTGGGCGCGGAGGGCGCCGCCGAGATGCTCCGCTCGGGCGCCAACGACCTGGGCGGCACGCTGATGGAGGAGACCATCTCCCGTATGGCCGGGTCGAGTTACGGCTCGTACCGCTCCATCCGTGACCTGGAGGCCATCGCCGGGGCGGCCGGCCGGCCCGCGCGGCCGCGGACGACCCTGTACGGCGAGGTGCCGGAGGAGCGGCAGCGCGCGGCCCGCGCCTCCGACGGGCACCTGCCGGAGCTGCTGCCGGTCCTCCAGGAGGACTGAGGCAGGACTCATCAGTCCCGGGCACAGAGCGGTCAAAAGCGGACCGAAGGGCGTCGGAACGCATAACGTTCCGGCCCCCGAACGAGCGCATCCGGTCTATTACAGTGCTGGACCAGAAGCTGCTGACCGGGGGAGGGCACGTCGTGACCACCACAGCCGCGGTCGTGTGGGGCCGCACCGAGCAGCAGGACTTCCGGGCCCGGGTCCGGGGCTGCCTGCTCGGCGGGGCGGTCGGCGACGCCTTCGGCGCCGGGGCGGCCGGGCGCTCGCTGGAGGAGCTCCGGGCGGCCCACGGGCCCGAGGGGCTGACCGAACCGGTCCCCGCCCACGGCCGCAGGGGCGCCGTCACCGCCGCGACCCAGATGTCGCTGTTCACCGTCGACGGCCTCATCCGCGCCCACGTCCGCCGCGACACCGGCGCCTGGCACCCGCCCACCGACGTCCACCGGGCGCACCTGCGCTGGGCGGCGACCCAGCGCGACTGGGGCCCGGACGAGCGGCGGCCGGATCTGGGCTGGCTGGGCCGCGAGGAGTGGCTGTACGCCCGCCGGGACCCGGCCAGGGCCTGTCTGACCGGGCTCGGCGACGCGGTCCTCGGCACCGTGGACCGCCCCAAGAATCCGCAGGCCGCGGACAGTGGCGCCCTGGTGCGCTCGGCGCCCTTCGGACTGCTCGTCGGCTGGGAGCCGCAGTTGGTGTGCCAGCTCGCCGTGGAGTGCGCGGCGCAGACCCACGGCGACCCGGCCGCGTATCTGTCGGCCGGCGCCTTCGCCGTGGTCGTGCACGGCGTGGCCCGCGGCGACAGCGTCGACGGCGCGGTCCGCACGGCCGTGGAGCTGCTGGCCCCGCGCCCCGGCCACGCGCCGGTGACCGGGGCCCTGGAGGCCGCGCTGACCGCCGTACGGCAGGGGACGCCGGACGCGGAGCGGGTGACGGCGCTCGGGGCGGGGGAGGACCGGGCCGACGGGCAGGTGGCGGCGGCCTTGTACTGCGCCCTGGTCGGCGAGGACATCCGGCACGGGCTGCGCCTCGCGGTCAACCACGACGGCCCCTCGGCGGCGACCGGCGCCCTCACCGGGGCGCTGCTCGGGGTCATGCACGGCGAGACGGCCCTCCCGCCGGCCTGGGTGGCCGATCTGGAGGGCCGTGGCACGGTCCTGGAGCTCGCGGACGACTTCGCGATGGAGATGACCCAGGGAGCCGCCCTGCACGGTCCCGGCGTCGCGGACTCGGCGTCGGGCTGGCTGGCCCGCTATCCGAGGGTCTGACCGGTCCGCTCGTCCGTCGACTGGCCGGGGATCGCGGCGGCCGGGCTCCCGTCGTCGCTGTGCAGTCGGTCGAGGATCGCGTCCCGCTCCGGCGTGGCCTCGGGCTTCACGTAGCCGATGAGGACGTACAGGATCAGGGAGGTGGCGAGCGGCGAGACGATCTGGATCTGGAGCTCGACGCCGTCGAGGCCGTAGTTGGTGAGCCAGAAGGCGAAGAGTCCGGCCGCCCAGGACACGAGCGCCGCCGTGGGGCCCGACTTACGGAAGGCGCGGAGCAGGCCCAGCATGAACGGGATGGCGATCGGCCCCATGAGTCCGGCGACCCACTTGATGACGACGGTGATGATGTCCTTGAAGGTGGGCGAGTTGACCTGGGTCGCGACCGCCATGGACAGGGCGAGGAAGGCGATCGTCGACCAGCGGGCGGCGAGCAGCCCGGCCGCCTGCGACCAGGTGCGGGCGGACTTGCTGAGGACGGGCGCGATGTCCCGGGTGAAGACGGCCGCGATGGCGTTGGCGTCCGAGGAGCACATGGCCATGGTGTGCGAGAAGAAGCCGACGATGACGAGGCCCAGCAGTCCGTGCGGCAGGAGCTGTTCGGTCATCAGGGCGTACGAGTCGGAGGCGTCCGGCTTCTTCGGGTCGACCAGCAGCGGCGCGACCCACATGGGGAAGAAGAGGACCAGCGGCCAGACGAACCACAGGACGGCGGAGAGCCGGCCGGAGCGGGTGGCCTCGCGGGCGGTCGGGGTGGCCATGTAGCGCTGGGCCTGGTTCCACATGCCGCCGCTGTACTCGAAGGTCTTGATGAAGAGGTACGCGAGGAGGAAGGTCAGCGTGTACGGGCCGGCGGTCGGCGCCGTGTGCCCCTGGAGCTCGGGCCGGTCCCACACGGTCCACAGCGCGCTGATCCCGCCGAGCTCGGCGAGCACGGCGACGAGCATGGCGATGCCGGCGAAGAACTGGATGACGAACTGCCCGAGTTCGGTGAGCGCGTCGGCCCACAGGCCGCCGACCGTGCAGTAGATGCCGGTGATGACCCCGGTGATGAGGATGCCCTGGTTGAGGGAGATCCCGGTGAAGACGGACAGGAGGGTGGCGATCGCGGCCCACTTGGCGCCCACGTCCACGATCTTCAGCAGCACTCCGGACCACGCGAGGGCCTGCTGGGTGGGCAGGTTGTAACGGTTCTTCAGGTACTCCAGGGGCGAGGCGACGTGCAGCCGGGAGCGGAGCCGGTTGAGGCGGGGCGCGAAGAGGTGGGCACCGACGGCGATGCCGATCGCGATGGGGAAGGACCAGGTGACGTAGGAGGTGACGCCGTAGGTGTAGGCGATGCCGGCGTATCCGGTGAACATCACGGCGCTGTAGCCGGACATGTGGTGGGAGATGCCGGAGAGCCACCAGGGCATGCGGCCGCCGGCGGTGAAGAAGTCGGAGACGTCGTCCACGCGCTTGTGGGACCAGACGCCGATCGCGACCATGACGCCGAAGTAGCCGATGAGCACGGCCCAGTCGAGACTGTTCATTGCGCCCCCTCCATGAGATCCGGTCCGCCTTGTGAACGCGGTTCATGGTGTGGGGAGTTGTCGGGCAGGGACAAGGCGAAGAAGGGTCAAGGGGAGGTAAAATCGTTCTACTTACTGACCCTCGTTCATATCTGTGAATGGGTGGGGATGGGGTGGGGTGCGGTGGAGGCCCGCGGAAGGGCCTCGGCACGGCGTCCCCCGGCAAGGCCGGCCCCCGGGCAAGGCCGAGCCCCCTCGGCCAGGACGGCGGACCGGTCGAGAGGGCTCATTCCTTGACGCGCGGGGAGGGATGCGCGGGGGCGGGGGCGCGGGGTCACAGGGCCCCGGCGCTCACCTCGCCCACGAACGCGTTCCACGAACCCGGTCCGAAAGAGAGGGCGGGACCCTCGGGCGCCTTCGAGTCGCGCACCGCGATCGCGTTCACGACGGGGGACTTCACTTCGACGCAGGCTCCGTTGCCGCCGGAATACGACGACTTCGTCCAGGTGTCCGTACCGCCCTGAATAATGGCCATGTTTCTCACTCCGGTTCTGCCAGTGCTGCCGGTAGATGTCGCGCCAACGTCTTGCCTTGGCGTGATCGACGCTACAAGCCCGGCCCCCTCGCGCGGGACCGTCGTTCACCCGACCGGATGGCATATTCCATGTGCGCTTCCGCCGGAGCGAGGCGGGGGTGTACCGTACCTGCCTCTTCCCCCGCGCTCCCGCCGAATGACGGCATTCAGCCCGGCGCGCCCCTATTTTCCGTCGGCGTACTCCTTCGCGATCCTCGTGAGGAAGTCCCGGGTGTCCTCCACATTCAGCGCCTGCGCCCGCAAGTGCTCGTACATCACGCTGTACTTCGCGACATCCTGCGCCTTCTCCAGATACAGGTCGCTCGTCACCCCCTCGATGTAGACCACCGAGGAGTCGGACGTGTCCGGGAATTCCAGAATCGCGTAATGCCCGCTGATGCCGGGATGGGCGCCCATGTGGAACGGCAGCACCTGCACCGTCACGTGCGGCAGGTGCGACTGCTCGACCAGGTGCTCCAACTGCTCCGCCATCAACTGCCGGCCGCCGACCACCCGGCGCAGCGCGCCCTCGTCGATGACCGCCCACAGCCGCAGCGGACGCTCCTCGTCCTTGATGCGGTCCTGGCGGCGGGTGCGCACGGTGACCCGCTTGTCGATGTCGGCGGGCGTCGACTCGGGCAGCGCGCCGGTGATCACCGCCTCCGCGTACGCGTGCGTCTGCAGCAGACCGGGGATGATCTGTGGCTCGTACACGCGCAGGCTCTCGGCGTCGGTCTCCAGACCGATGTAGACGCTGTACGGGATGTCGCCGAAGGCGTGCCACCAGCCCTGCTGGCGCGAGTCCTTGGCCATCTGCATGAGCGAGTCGACCACGCGGTCGTCCTCGACCTCGTACACCCCGCACAGGTCGCGGACGTCGCGCTGGCTGATCGAACGACGGCCGTTCTCCAGGCGACTGATCTTGGACTGGGAGACGAGCAGACGGTCGGCGACCTGCTCGGCCGTCATGCCCTTCGCCTCCCGGAGCCGACGCAGCTCCTGGCCCAATCGGCGTCGCCTGACGGTGGGGTTGACACTGGACGCCACGGAAACTGCACCTCCGGCTGTCGGCTGCGTAGCTGTGAGTATCTACTGCTTGGCAGACTGCCACCAAAGGTGTGGTGTGCGCTGGGAAATCAGCACAACGCACGGGTGCGGGACGGCCGTGACGACGGCCGCCCCGCACACGCATGCGGCTCCCGGTGGTCCGGGGGATGGTGCTGATGGTGCGGGTCGTGCGGGTGGTGCGGAGGGTTCCGGCGCGTCACATGGCGGCGCGCGCCATGGTCCCGCGGCGCGGCTGGGACGGTACGCCGCCCGCCGCCGCGTTACGACGGGGCTGGGCGCCCACGCCGTTCTGGACGTCCATCACGGCGTGCGCCACGAGGCCGCCCATCGGGTCGTGCCGGATCAGGTCGCGCAGTCGGGACCGCGACGACCGTCCTTCGTTGCCCGGGTACAGGTGCTTGCCGAGTCCGACCGCGTGGGCCAGCGCGGCGAGCGCCGCGGTCCGCGGGTCCGGCGGAACGCCGGTGCGGATCGCACTGTCCAGCCGGGCCCTGATCTCCCGGCTGATCGCCGTCTCCGTCGCCTGATAGCGCGTCGTCGGCAGCACCCCGCACATCTGGGTCTCCACGGCATGGACCATGCCGCATCGCTCCAGATGCGAGAGATACGTCTGGCGAAGCCCCAGTCGGGGCCCGCCGATCCAGTGGACGGCCCGAACCGGGCTGCCGCGCCTGCGCAGCAGTTCCAGTGCGGAGTCCAGAGTCGGATCTCCGGTCGGCCGTGGCATCACCACGGCGATACGATCCCCGTCAGGGGCTATCCGTCCCGCCAGAGCCAGCTCCACTAGCTGTGCTCCGGCGAGGCCCAGGTCGAGCGACTGCGGCTGCGCTGTGGTACCCGTGGCCGGGTCCAGAGCGAGCAGCAGAAGCTCCTCCGGAAGTGTTCTGCGGCTCCTGCCCATCCATGCCTCCCCGCGTGGATGAATGACAGGGTGACCCCTCTCACATTCATCTGTCGAGAGTGCCTGGGTGGTTCGTACGGGAACCGGTAGGTATGTCGTTCTCGTCTAGCACGGGGGCCAAGGGGTTCACACAGGACACTGGTAGATGGTTCGGACGTACGCATGAGCGATGGAGGAGGCACGGTGGCGGGCGAGTCCCCCGACAAGGCGGAGCAGCGGGAGAGCGCGGTCGGCGGCGACGGCAAGGATCCGCGACTGTCCGTTCTCCGGGACCGTGTGGACGAGCCGACGGCCGTCTTCAAGGCCCTGGCCCCGCGCACGGCACCGGAGGACGAGCCTTCGGCGTCCGGGCCTTCGGTGACGGAGGACGTGGACGAGGACGTGGACGAGGACGCGTCGGTTGCGGAGGCGCCGGGGTCGAGGCCGGAGTCGGACTCGAAGCCCGGGGCGGCCGAGGAGCCGGCCGAGGAGCCGGCCGAGGAGCCGGCTGAGGCGGCGTCGGGCGACGGCGCGGCCGGCGACGAGGGCGAGCGCCTGCGGGACGCCGTGGCGGCGTGGGTGTCGACGTCCGGGGACGCGGCGGAGTCCGGCACGCAGTCCGAGACGAGCTCCGGGGCGGAGGCCGTCGCCCAGACGGCGTCGGACGAGCCGTCGGACGACGAGCCGTCAGGCGATGCGTCCGCCGAGCCGACCGGCGAGGAGCGCGGCGAGGAGCCCCGCGCGGGTGCCGAGGGCGCCGCGTCGTGGTTCGCCGCGCGCAAGCCCGCCGAGGCCGGGACCGGGCCCGAGGCGGAGCCCGCGCCCCGGACGGACACCGAACCGCAGCCGAAGCCGGAGGCCGTCACCGAACCGCAGCCGGAGCCGGACGCCGTCACCGAGCCGGAGAAGGGCGAGGAGCCCGAGGCCCGGCCCGAGCCGCGGCCCGTCGACCAGCCGACCGCCGTCTTCAAGGCGATCAGGCCGCCGGCCGCGCCCGCCGAGAACGCCGCGCCCGCCGAGAACGCCGCGCCGGCCGAGAACGCCGCGCCCGCCGCGCCGCCTGTCGACCAGCCGACGACCGCCCTGAAGCTGCCCCCGTCCACCTTCCGGCCGCTGCGGGGCGACATCACGCAGGAGCAGCCCAAGCCGCAGCCCGCGGCGCCCGCGCCCGAGCCGGCCCGTCAGCCCGCGGCCGCCGCCGCGAGCCCCGTACCGCCGTCTCTCGACGAGCCCGAGCGGACCAGACAGCAGCCGCTGCCGCCCCGCCCGCCGCTGGAGATCCTGGCGGAGCTGACGAACACCCCGCCGCCGCCGGAGACGCCGCTGCGCAACACGGTCCGGCGGCTGAAGATCTGGACCCCGCTGGTCCTGCTGCTCCTGATCGTCTTTGCGGTCGCACAGGTCGTGCGGCCGCTGCCGGAGCCCAAGCTCGTGCTGTCCGCGTCCCCCACGTACACCTTCGAGGGCGGCCGCCTGGAGCTGCCGTGGCCGTCCGAGGGCCAGGGCGCCGCCGAGGTCGAGGGCGTCGGTTCGCTCGGTACGTACGGGCCGCAGAAGCCCGCCCCGATCGCGAGCGTCGCGAAGACCATGACGGCGTACGTGATCCTCCGCGACCACCCCATCAAGGGGAAGCAGACGGGTCCGGAGATCGCGGTCGACAAGATCGCCGGTGAGCAGGCGAAGGCGAAGGACGAGTCGACCGCCCAGATCAAGGAGGGGCAGACGTACTCGCAGAAGGAGCTCCTCCAGCTCCTGATGATCCCGTCGGGCAACAACGTGGCCCGGCTGCTCGCCCGCTGGGACGCGGGCACGGAGGCCGCGTTCGTCGACAAGATGAACGCCGCCGCCAAGGAGCTCGGCATGACGGACTCGACGTACACCGACCCGTCCGGCCTCCTGTCGACGACGGTGTCGACGCCGCTCGACCAGCTCAAGCTGGCGAAGGCGGTCATGCAGTACGACGTGTTCCGGCAGATCGTCGACACGCCGGACATCACGATCGACGGCATCCCGAACAAGATCATCAACAACAACTCGATCCTGCTGGAGCCGGGTGTCACCGGCATCAAGACCGGCTCCTCCACCCCGGCCGGCGGCAACCTGCTCTGGGCGGCGAACACGGTCGTCGACGGCGAGAAGCGCCGCATCCTCGGCATCGTGATGGGTGCCAAGGACGCCCCTGAGCTCTGGCAGAAGCTGGAGCTGGCCATCCAGAACAGCCTCAAGATCATCCAGAAGGCGCAGGGCGACGTCACCTCCGCCGCCGTGGTCAGGAAGGGCCAGGTGGTCGGCTACATCGACGACGGCCTCGGCGGCCGGTTGCCGGTCGTGGCGACCAAGGACCTCAAGGCGGTCGGCTGGCCGGGCCTGAAGGTGGACCTGCGGCTCGGCGACGGCGGCAAGGCCCTCCCGCACACCGGCAAGGCCGGGGACGTGGTCGGCCAGGTGTCGATCGGCACCGGCACCGGCCGGGTCAGCGCCCCGGTGGCGCTCCAGAAGGACCTGGCGGAGCCCGGTCTCGACAAGAAGCTGACCCGACTGGGCTGATCCGGACAGGCGCCCGGGGGCCCCCCGGGCGCCTAGCTGTTAGCGTTCCGACAGGGACGAGGGAAGGGCAGTCGAGGGCGCACGGAAAGGGCCGCAGTTGACCACCGCCGAGCCGACACGCGCCGCCGCGTCTCCACCGGAGCCCGCATCCGAGGCCGTACCCGAGGCCGTACCCATGGACTCTTCGTCACCCTCGCCGTCATCGTCGTCTTCGCCTTCGCGAATAGAACTTCCGGCTCCCCGCCTCTCGGCGGAACAGGCCGTTCCGGCCCGTCCCCGGCGGCGGAGGCGTCGCGTTCCGGTGCTCGTCGCGACCGGCGTGGCGGCGCTCACCCACGTCCTGTGGTTCTTCCTCTTCGCGAACAGCGGCGGCGATCTGGCGGCGCAGGACGCGTGGGCGGAGTTCGTCGGGCGGCATCCGGACTCGGCGTACAACCTCGCGTGGTACGGGGGGATGCACCCGGTCTCGTACAGCGTGGTGTCCCCGTACGTCATGTCCCTGATCGGGGTCCGCTCGACGATGATGATCGCCGGGACGGTCTCGGCCGGTCTGACGGCGCTGATCCTGGTGCGGGTGCGGGCGGTGCGCAATCCGATGGCGTGCGCGCTCGCCGGCGTCTTCGCGTTCCTGTGCAACGCGCTGTCGGGGCGGGTCACCTTCGGCCTCGGCATGATGTTCGCGCTCGGGGCGGTCGCGGCCGTGTTCTGCTGGCCGCACCGCTGGCGGTACCGGCGCTGGGCGAAGGCGGCCGTCGCGGCCCCGCTGGCCGGTGTCGCGACCGCGTGCAGTCCGGTCGCCGGGCTGTTCCTGGGGGTGGTCGCGGCGGCGCTCTTCCTCAACAAGCGGCGGCCGGGCGCGTACGCCCTCGGCCTCGCCCCGGTCGCGGTGGTGGCGCTGTCGGCGTGGCTGTTCCCCTTCTCCGGTACGCAGCCGATGTCGCTGATGTCGACCTCGCTGCCGTTCCTCTTCGGCGTCCTGGTCCTGGTCCTCGTCCCGAGGGAGTGGCGCACGGTCCGCACGGCGGCGGCGGTCTACGCGGCCGGCACGCTGCTCACCTGGATGGTCGACTCCCAGATCGGCTCAAACGTCAGCCGGCTGGTGATGCTCTTCGCCGGGGTCGTCCTCCTGGCGGCCCTGCCCTACGCCCGCCCGCGCTCGCGCCGCTGGTACGCGGTGGTACTGGCCTTCGTCGGTCTGAACGTCTGGATCGGCTTCAAGGGCGTCGACGACGTGATCCGTACCGCCCCGGACGCCTCCTGGGCCCGCGAGGTCGCCCCGCTGATCAACCAGCTCCAGGTGCGCGGCGCCGAGAAGGCCCGGGTCGAGGTCGTCCCGGCCTCCAGCCACCGCGAGTCCTCCGCGCTCGCGCCGTACATCAACCTCGCCCGCGGCTGGAACCGGCAGGCGGACATGGAGCGCAACCCGCTCTTCTACGACGACACCCTGAACGCCGCGAACTATCACGACTGGCTCGGCCGCTGGGCGGTCCACTACGTGGTCCTGCCGACCGGCGCCCCGGACTCGGGCGCGGAGCGGGAGGCGGAGCTGGTGGAGGACGGCCTGCCGTATCTGAAGCAGGTCTGGTCGGACGCGAACTGGCGCCTCTTCGAGGTGACGAACCCGACCCCCCTCGCCGACCCGCCCGCCGAGGTCCAGCGCGCCGAGGCCAACGAGGTCGTCATCCGCCTGGACGCCCCCGGCCGCGTCCGGATCCGCGTCCCCTACTCCCCGTGGCTGGCCCTCCTCGACGAGCACGGCGGCAAGATCGAGCCCCCGCAGGAGACGGAGGCGTCGAAGAAGGCCCGCGAGGCGGCCGAGACGGAGCTCCCGAAGGTCTTCGCCAACCTCCACGGCTGCCTCCTGAAGGCCGAGCCGGACGCGGAGGGCGACGAATGGACCGAACTCCTCGCCCCCAAACCCGGCACCTACCGCCTGGCCGCCCCCTACAAACTCTTCCCCCGCGGCACGACCTGCCCGGAGGAGCTCCGCTGACGGGCGGGGGCGCGGGTCCGCCGCCGGGTTACGCCCGCCCGTGCGGCCAGGCTCTGGGAAGTGCTGCCCCGTCGGATGAGCGGATCGCCTCGTCCATGAGTACGTAGAGCAGTCCGACGAGGGAGCCGCTGCTGACGATCTCGCGCCGGTCGATCATGCCCCGCACGTCGGCCAGCGGGATCCACTCGACCCGGTCCGACTCGTTCTTCTCGGTCGGGGGACCCTCGTACGTCGCTCCGTCGGCCCGGAAGACGTGGTGCTGGGAGTCGGTGATGCCATTGGCCGGTTCGGCGTAGATCAGCGGCCTGACGGGACCGGGCCGCCAACCGGTCTCCTCCAGCACCTCACGCGCGGCCGCTTCGGCGGGCGTCTCGCCCACCTCGACCAGGCCCATCGGCAGCTCCCACGCCCAGGCATCCGTGATGAAGCGGTGCCGCCACATCATCAGAACCTCACGCTGCTCGTTGACCACGGCCGCCACGGCCAGGTGCCGGAGCTTGACGACATGGTGCTCCCAGCGGTTCCCGTCCGGGGTCTCGACATCGGTGAGCCACACGTTCACCCACGCGTTCTCGTAGATCGGACGTTCCCCGTGGATCTTCCACTGCATCGCTGAGGCCCCTCTCGATCGGCCTCCAGCATCGCAGAGCAGCCGCTGACCGAGGCGAGGTTCGGCCAGGATTCACGTCAGATTGACGAATAGCGTCGCGTCTGATCATGAGAAAGGGCCGGCTCCAGGGAGGAATCCCCCGTGAGCCGGCCCTCTGTCTCGTGCCCCCGGCAGGATTCGAACCTGCGACACCCGCTTTAGGAGAGCGGCTGTGCCACCGGGTCTGACCTGCTGGGCTGCAGCCAAAGAAGATCGTTTAGGTGATTTTTGGGAGGTCACCGCCACGACGTCCCCTTTCGGAGGACGACGCGACCCCAGAGGGTCGTCATGCCCAGGTTGAACATAGCGCGCTCGAAGACCTCTTGGAGGCCATCGAGCCGCTCCTGTCGCATCTCCGGCGTCGGCTTCTGGTAGTGCCGCTTGATGCCCGGGCGCCGGTGCCCGGCGGCCTCGAAGGCGAGCGGCTCCTTGACGCCGATCTGCGCTTGCAGCGTGTCGTGCAGCCCGCGCAGCGCCCTCATGTCCAGGCCGGGCAGGATCGGCTCCCACGCTGCCCGGTACGAGACGCCGCGGCGCCGCTGGCGCTCCTCCCTCCCGTCGGCGGCCGGCCGGAAGACCTTGGACCAGTTGCCCCGGCGCCACGGCTTTCCGGTCTGCGTGCTGAACGGCCGCTCGTGGGGCCAGTCGTCGAGGTGGTAGCCGAGCAGGAGCGCGAGGAACGGGGGCAGGTCGACGTCCCGCGTCGAGCCGTCGTTCTTCGTCGGCTCCAGCTGGACGATGTACCCCAGCTTGTTGCCCTGCTCGTCGCGCTGCTGGTACTCGGCGTATTCCTCGACGATCCGGATGATGGGGCACTCGAAGTAGCCGTTGCCGTGCGGCTGTCGACGCGTCAGCAGCGTACGGTCACGGTGCAGCCCGAGGCCCTCGCCCCAGCGCGGGCCGGCGAACGCCGTCGTGAGGACGTGAATCCCGATCGCAGGACCGAGGCGCTCGGCGACGAGGATGGCGTCCTCGGGGCGGACAGTCCCGTCAGTGCCCACCTTGGATGGCTTGGGCATGGCGCCGTCGCCGGATGTGTCGCGTGTCCGGCGGCGGGCATACAGGGGGTTGACCTTGATGTACCCGGCGTCGACCGCCGCGGTCATGATCGTGGACATCAACGAGACGCAGTGGCCCCGAGTGACGTCCTCGACCTCCATCGTCTGCTGCCACGAGTCGACCTCGAACCAGGTGATCTGCCGCATGGGGGAGTGCTCCCACCGCGGCAGGATGTGGTTCTCCAGACGGTCCCACCGTGTGCCGACCGTACGGCCGCGCTTCCGCCGGGACTCCATGAAGGTTCGGGCGAACTCGCCGAAGGTGGTGCCGTGCTTCTCCGGGTCGATCCAGTCGCCGGCCGCGATCTGGCGCTCTTGCTCGCGGCCCCATGCCTCGGCCGCCGTCTTGGAGTCGAAGCCGGAGCCAGAGCCGTACGAGCCGTCAGGCCGTTTGTACTTGGCCTTCCAGGTGTACTGCTTCGTCTTCTTCCCATTGCGGACTTTGTAGACCTTCTCGGCGTACGCCAAGGTGACCCCCTTGGGTGGGAATGTGGCGGGCCTGCCGCGTCGGTCGGCGATCCGGCGGCAGGCCCGAGGGTGGGAACGCCAGCTGCTACGACTGGACGCGTGGCGCCGACTGCTCGCGCTGGACAGCTTCGAGCACCCGCTGGACGGCAGACTCGGGCACGTCGGAATGCACCCACAAAATGGGGCACTTACCGGCCGGCCGGTCCAGGACCATCCTCACGCCGCGCGGGATCCACGGGACCCGCTCCACTTTGATAGCGATCCGCACGCGGACCCCCCATGTGCCTGTTGGGTGACCCCCCGTAACAGGTACCTCACATAGAACCACATTCAACAGGGTGTTGGCGAGGGATGGCGAGGTGTTCGCGTGCGTCACTACGAGGCGCTACGCCTCTTCAGCGATGTCCTTCAGTTTTCGCTGAGTCCGCGTCCACTCGCGTAGCGCGTCGGCGAGCTCGGCCCGCTCTTCGGCGCTGCGGGCCTCGTCCTGGCGGGCGACGACGACAACGGTCAGGCCGCCGGGGAGCTCCAGAACTTCGGTGTCGAGGAGCTCGCCCTCCTCGAGGGCGGCCTCTACCCGGGCGGGAAGGCCACGGCGCGGGGTCTCCTTCGGAGCGTCGCTCGGCTCGGCGAGAACCGGCTTTCCGCCGGCGAGGATGAGGCGGGGGGACTCGTGGGTCCAGCCGAAGAAGTGCGCAAGCTTGTACGCGGAAGGCGGGACGGCCTCGAAACGGTGGCCGCCTTCGAGCCGCTGAAGGCTGGAGTAGCCGATGCCGGCGGCCTTGGCCAGATCCTTTTGCTTCATGCCGAGCGCGATACGCGCCGCCTTGATCTCGGTGGCGAGAAGCCCCCAGTCCTCATCCATGGGCCTCATGATGCCTCACTCCGAGGCAACACCAACAGTCGTGTGTCGGCTATTGACCAGTAAAGAACGGTCTTGAGCCCACTGTTCGTGTTGCCTCGGCAGCGCCGTTTGACGTCGGGTTCCCCCCGCCAACACCTCATTGATCCTCGCGAACACCCCACCAACGCCTTGCAGTGAGGTGTTTCGAGGTGTAGCGTCCGGGACGTGAAAGCGAACGGAGCCGCGATTCGGGCGGTTCGCGGGGCTCGGGGGTGGTCTGTGAGACACCTCGCGCACCTCGCGGCGATGCATCCCAGCCACCTGTCCCGCCTCGAACGAGGGGCGAGGGGAGCGAGCAACGAGGTGCTCAGCCGGATTGCCGCAGCTCTGGACGTACCGCAGGACGCCATCACCAGGGAGACGACGTGACGATCATGACCGAGGCGCCGGCCGTGCCGGAGGGGCCCCTCGTGGACGCCTTCCGCGCCGCCATCGCCGAGCTCATCCCGCACTTCACGCAGCCGGACCCCGAGCTGCGCATGTACACCACGGCGCAGGCCGCCGAGCTGCTCGGTGTCACCGAGAACTGGGTCATCGAGAAGGTCAAGGCCCGCTCGATCCCGTTCACCCGCGTCGGCAGGTTCACGCGCTTCAGCGCAAAGAACCTCCGCGCCATCCAGGACGCGGGCGAGGTCGACCCGGCCACCCGAGGCCGGCGCCGCCGCGCCGCCTGAAAACGAAGACGGGGCCGCCCGGACGGCCAGGTCCAGGAAGCCCCTCGGCACCTCACCCACCAGAGAGACGAGGCACCGTGAACCACAACCCTATCTCCATCCCGCAGTTGGGCGCCGCGCTCGCGTTGGAGCAGCTGCTCCGCGAGTCCGAGCACCTGCCGCTCATCGACTGGACCGTCACCGCCGAGGGCGCGCTGACCGGCCGGGTCGCCAACGAGCGCGTCGACATGCGCGCGGTCATCGACGAGTACGCCGAGGTCCTCGGCGGTCTGCCGCGAGAGACCCGCTACGCGCACCGCGACGGCACCCCCATGTACATGGCCACCCTCGCCACCACGTGGCGCGACGTCACGGTCGTCGTGACCGTGATCGGCCGCGCCGCCCTCGTCCGTACGGCGGTGGCCGTATGAAGCCGCTGACCGTCACCCTCGCCGTCGGCGCCCTGCGCGGCCGGATCTCCGCCGAGGTCTTCCGCGCGAACACGCTCGTCGCCCTCGTCCAGGAGTGGAGCGACGAGGAGACCCGCGCGGACGTGATCGCCGCCCTCGACAACCTCGCCGTCGTCGCGGCCGACCCGGCCGACCAGGCCGAGATCGAGCACCGCATCCGCGCCGTGGAGTGCGCCGCCGACATGGACCCGGCCGCCGTCACCGCCGACCTCGACGAGCTGGAGCGCCTCCACGACCAGATCGGCCAGACGATCGCGGCCATCCGCCGCACGCACCTCGTCTCCGGGAGGGTCGCGTGAGCGCCCGCGAGCGCCTGCTCGGCGCCCTCCGTGGATCGCCGGAGCTCCGCCCGGGGCAGGCTGGTGCGCTCGTCGCCGAGGCTCTCGGCGAGGTGCTGCTCAGCTTCGCCGGGGAGACCCTCGCGTCCTGCCCGGACCACGGCGACGCTGACGAGACCTGGTTGACATGCCACTGCGACGTCGCGCAGGAGCTCACGGCCAAGGCCGCGCTGTACCAGGGCAACGCGTCCCTGATCACTGACCACTACGGCGAGCAGGCGGCCACCACGACGCCGACCGCGCTGCGTTGGGACCGGCTCGTGATGCCGCCGGACGGTCAGGACCCGCACACCATCGTCTGCTGCACCGACGCCGAGACCGGTCGGCCGGCCGCGCTGTTCCTCGACCCCGTCGAGCGGACTCGGCTCGCTCTTCGGCTCGCCGACCCCGGCGACGCGTCCGGCGAGGCCGCGCGCCGTGAGTTCCTCCGCCAGCAGATCACCGCCCAGGGCGGTCGCTGGAAGTCCAGCCGCGTCCGCCGCCTGTACGCCGAGCACGGCTACCAGGCCCCCGTCTCCCGCACCGCGCGCAACGACCTCGCCGCGCTCCACAAGGAGGGGCTCCTCGACCTCCACGACGAGCCCGGCGTCCGCTACTACACCCCGAGGGGGGACCGATGACCGAGACCCGCACCGGCTACCTCCTGGCCGCCATCCAGGACGAGCAGCAGCCGGTCACCACCCACCGCGCCGAGGAGATCCTCGCCGCCTCCCCGTACTCCGCGCACCGCAACTCCGCCCGCAAGTCGCTGCGCACGCTGACCCGCCGCGGTCTGCTCGCCACGACCGACCACGACGGCCGCCGCACCTACACCCCGACCGGAGCCACCGCGTGACCCGCCTCGACACCTACCGCCTCACCGCCCGCGATCTGCTCACCACCCTCACCGGCACCGACACCCCTGAGTGGCGCGTCTGCGTCAGCTTCGAGGACGGCAACGACCCCACCGGCGTCGGCCCCGTCTGCACCGACGAGGGCCACGACACGGACGACGCCGCCGTCTACGACTGCTGCCCGGACCCCATCATCGAGTGCGAGTCGGAGACGATGGCCAACTACGTCGCCGCCCTCCTGAACCGGGACCGTCGCGAGCCCAGCGCGCCGCCCACGGCCGTCCGGGTCGAGTCCGCGGGCAGCGGCTGGCGGGTCCGCTGGCGCGAGGCAGGTAAGCCGAAGCAGCGCAGCGGGTTCGAGACCAGGGCCGAAGCCCGTCAGTACATGGAGTACCTCGTCGACCTCGCCCGCGGGAGCCGACGTTGACGACGACCTCGCGCGCCGGGGCCTCGGCCCCGGCCGCCGGGCCGATCGGCGCCGGCCTCTACGCCGACCTCTCCGCCGAGGCGTACCACGCTGACCGTGAGTCGCTGTCTTCCAGCGGCGCCCGGCGGCTGCTCGACACCTGCCCGGCCATCTACCGGTACGAGCAGGACCACCCGCAGCCGCCGAAGAAGACGTTCGACCTCGGGCACGCCGCGCACCGCCTGGTGCTCGGCGACGGCCCCGAGCTCGTCGTGATCGACGCGCCCCGCTGGGACACCACGAAGGTCAAGGCCGAGGTGGCCGCCGCCCGCGCGGCCGGTGCCATCCCTCTGAAGCAGCACGAGTACGACCAGGTCCACGAGATGGCCGCCGCGATCCGGCGCCACCCCGAGGCCGGCGCCCTGTTCGCGCCCGGCTCCGGCCGCGCCGAGCTCTCCGGCTTCTGGCGGGACGAGCCGACCAACGTGATGCGCCGCGTCCGCTTCGACTGGATGCCGGACCGCGGCACGGGGCGCCTGATCATCCCCGACTACAAGACCTGCACCAGCGCGGCACACGCCGACCTGGAGAAGGCCATGGCCACGTACGGCTACCACCAGCAGGCCGACTGGTACCGGACCGGCGCCATCGCGCTCGGCCTCGGCGACGAGTCGACCGCGTTCGTCTTCGTCTGCCAGGAGAAGAGCCCGCCGTACGTCGTCACCGTGTTCCAGCCGAGCGCGCTTGCGATGCGGATCGCCTCCGCCAAGAACCGGCGCGCGCTCCAGGTCTACGCCGAGTGCAGCGCCAGCGGCCACTGGCCCGCCTACGGCGACGACGTCGCCTACCTGTCCCTGCCCCCCTGGGCCGAGAAGCGTGAAGCCGAGGAGTACCTGTGAACCACCCCATCGAGCGCATGACCCCCACCGCGGCCCCGGCCCGCATCGGTCAGGGCACCGCCGTCGAGCAGTCCCGCGCCGTCGCCGAGGTGCAGGCCGCGATCGTCGTCGCCCAGCAGTGCCCCCGCAGCGTCGGCGCCGCCCGCACCGCCATGCAGCAGTCCTGCGAGATGACCGCCCTCGCCGAGCGCGCGTTCTACCGCTTCCGCCGCGCCGGCAGCACCGTCTCCGGCCCTACCGTCCACCTCGCGCGCGAGCTCGCCCGCTGCTGGGGCAACGTGCAGTACGGCATCAACGAGCTCCGCCGCGATGACCAGTACGGCGAGTCGGAGATGCAGGCGTGGGCGTGGGACGTCCAGACCAACGCCCGGTCGTCGCAGACCTTCATCGTCCCGCACATGCGCGACAAGAAGGGCGGCGCCGAGAAGCTCACCGACCTCCGCGACATCTATGAGAACAACTCGAACATGGGCGCCCGGCGCCTGCGCGAAGCGATCTTCGCGATCCTCCCGCCCTGGCTCGTCGAGGAGGCCAAGGAGATCTGCACCCGGACGGTAGAGCGCGGCGACGGCCGGCCGCTCGCCGACCGCGTCCAGGGCGCCATCACCGTCTTCCAGGGACTCGGCATCAGCGCCGAGCGCCTGGAGCAGAAGCTCGGCCGCAACCGCGACCACTGGACCGCGCACGACATCGCCCAGCTCCTCATCACCCACAAGAGCATCGAGCGCCGCGAGGTCTCCCTCGACGACGAGTTCCCCGAGCCCCGAGTCACCGCCGCCGAGATCACCGGCACCCCGGCGGGCGAGCAGCCGTGACGGACAAGACCCCCGCGGGCGGGATGACCGCCCTCCCGCCCGCGGGCACCAGCTGGCGCGAGTACGGCCTCTGCGCCCAGACCGACCCCGAACTGTTCTGGCCGGAGAAGGGCAGCTCGACCGCTGAGGCTCGGAAGATCTGCACGGCCTGCGAAGTCCGCCTGGAGTGCCTGGAGTACGCCCTCACGCACGGCGAGCCCGGCGTCTGGGGCGGCACCTCCGAGAACCAGCGCAAGGCGATCCGCAAGGCCCGCCGCCGCCCGGCCGCCGCCTGACCCGTACGACCACGATCGAGAGAAGTGAGCCCGTGGGCATCCGCCTCATCGTCGACGTCCTCGACAACGCGCCTGACTCCCTCACCCACCGTGAGAGGTACGTCCTGGTGGCGCTCGCCGAGGACGCGCGCGACGAGACCCGTACGACGTGGAACAGCGTCGAGCGGCCCGCCATGCTCCGCCGGGCCCGCGTCTCCCGCTCGCAGCTGTACGTCGTCCTCAAGTCCCTCGTGGCCAAGGCCGCCTTGGAGCGGGTGGCCGCCGGCCAGAAGAACGGCACGGCGAAGTACCGGATCCCCGTCTACGCAGCGGCCGTTCAGCGTCCCGAGAACCGAGACACTGACACACCCCCTCAGCATCCCGGAGTCCGGGACACTGACGCCGTTCAGCGTCCCGGAACTGCGGACACTGACCCCGCCGACCAGAGTCCCGAGAACCGGGACACAGACCCGGCTCAGTGTCCCGAAAACCGGGACGTCAGTGTCCCGGAATCCGGGACCCCTACCCCTCAGAGCCCCTCACCTACTACCCCCTCATACACGCATGAGGGGGAGCCCGAGGCGGACCTCTCGTACGGCATCCCCGCCGACGCCCGTCCCCTCGTCGACGAGATGACCCGCGCCCAGATCAACGTCCGCTGGCCGTTCAAGGGCAACGACTGGTTCCCCGTCATCGCACTGATCAAGAAGTGCGGCATCCCCGCCCTCGTCGACTACGCCACCCGCGCAGTCGCCCGAGGCGTCACCGTCGACTCCGCCCGCTTCTTCATGCGGGGCTGGAGCGAGCTACCGCCCCTGCCCCAGCCCGGCACTCGCCGCCCGCAGCTCCGCGCCGTCTCCGGCGGCTGGCAGCCCTACACCAACCCCACCGACCCGTCCGTGTACGAGAACGGATTCTGACCATGGAGCCCACCACCAGCTTCACCGGCAACCCCAACGCCAGCCTCGGCCGCGTCCTCGCCGGCATCCGCCAGCGCCAGGGCATCCAGCCCGGACCGGTCGACGACGGCCCCACCCCCGACCAGCCCGGCCACCCCGAGTACCACCACCGCCAGCGCGCCGAGTGGGCCCTCAGCCGCTGGCAGACCGCCGTCCCCCCGCGCTACCGCAACGCCACCGCCACCCACCCCGACGTTCAGGCATGGGCCGACCGCGTCGCCACCGACCCCACCACCGCCGGATCCCTCCTCCTCACCGGCACCACCGGCACCGGCAAGACCTACGAGGCGTACGGCGCCCTCCGCCGCATCGCCGATGCCGGCCCCAGCACCTACGAGATCCGCGCCATCACCGCCGCCGACATGCACGGCCTCCTCCGCCCCAACGGCAGCCCCCGCGGCACCGAGGAAGAGCTCCGGCGCCTGTGCCGTGTCCCGCTGCTGCTCCTCGACGACCTCGGTGCTGGCAAGAGCAGCGAGTGGACCGAGGACATCACCGGGCGCCTGATCAATGAGCGGTACAACGCCTCACGCCCCACCGTCTACACCTCGAACCTTCCCGCCCGCTCTGGTTCCGGGCCCGACCTCGCCTCGGTGCTTGGCGAGCGGATCGTCTCCCGCCTCTCCGAGGACACCGTCGTCGTCGCCATTACCGGCCCCGACCGCCGGAGGGCCGCCGCGTGACCGTTGTTCTCCTCCCGCCCGTCACCGGAAGCGTCGTTGCCCTCGATGTTGAGCCGCTCGACGTCGGCCCCCGCTTCGTCCGCACCCGCGCCATGAGCCGTTGGCACCGGCCCCGGACCGGGGTCCAGTTCTCTGAAGGCCTCGTCACCTACACCGTCTGGTGCGGGCAGATCATCGGCGGCCGCCGCCGCGGCGGGTTCCTCGCCGCCGAGCAGCCGCGCGAGGGCGAGCTCGTCTGCGCCACCTGCGAGGGCCGTGCCATCGGCGCCGGCCAGGAGCAGGCCGCCTCTGGCGCCCGGCCGCTC
This sequence comes from Streptomyces sp. NPDC006339, assembly GCF_040612775.1. NCBI lineage: Bacteria > Bacillati > Actinomycetota > Actinomycetes > Kitasatosporales > Streptomycetaceae > Streptomyces > Streptomyces sp. NPDC006339. Next base: position 37,916 of record NZ_JBEXQW010000021.1, on the reverse strand, counting down.
GTGTTCAGCCCCCGCGGCCTCACCCCGCCCCGGCACTGTCCCGGGTCACGGACCGGCCTCTACCGGATGCTCTCCGGCGGCACGGCCGGCGAGTGCCTCGTCTGCGGCGACACCCACCCCCTCCGGGCCATGGGCGGGCCGTACGCGTCCCGTAGCGCGATCGTCCAGCACGACCCCGGTGCCGCGCTCGTCGCCCCCTGCCCGTTCCACCGCTGGCGCCAGCCGCGCCACGCCGAGGGCAGCGTGCAGTGCGCCTGCGGCCGAATGATGCCCGCGCCGAGGGAGGCCAGGTGAACGTGCACTGCCGCGTATGCGGCCGGAATCTTCGCTCCGCCCGTACGGCCGCCCGCGGAGTCGGCCCCATCTGCGCACGCAAGACCGCTGCCGCGCCGGCACCCGCCGCCCCCAGCGCGCTCGTCGAGCACTGTCCCGGCCAGACCGCCATCCCGCTGCCCGGTACCGGCATCCCGGACGCCGCCGTCGCTGACATCGAGGCCGCCCTCGAGGACGCCGACCGGCTCGGCGAGACCGACCGCGCCCGCGCCGAGCGCGTCGCGCTCTACCTCGCGTCGTCCGGCTGGACCATCACCCCCGCCGCCTGAAGGAGCCCCACATGCCCGAGTACCACCCCACCATCGGCGACGCGATCGGCTACGCCATGGCCCACAACGCCCGCATGGCCGCCCGCCACAACTTCGACCGCGCCCTCGCCGCCCACGACCTCGAAACCGACCTCACCGGCGGCTGCGGCATCTGCGACACCGAGCACGACGAGAGGTGCGCCGCCTGCCAGCAGTGCGGCTGCCACCGCCACGACACCTGCACCCGACCGACCACCACCGCCTGATCCGGTTCCACCGTCACACACGACAGGAGACCCATCCCCATGACCGACCAGCCGGCCCGCCCCGCCATGACGATGCGCGATATCCGTACCGCCCTGGGCCACTCCGAACCGCCCGTCCTCGTCGAGGCCACCCGCTACGAGGTGTCCGTTCTGCCCTTCGACGACATCAACCGCGGGTCGTTCACGATCAGCGTCGAGGCCCGCGGCGAGGGCCGATGGGCCGTCTCCCGCCACCGCCAGTGCCTCGACGCGAACGGCAACTGGTCCTGGGAGTCCATCCCCAGCGAGCGCACCGACGATTGGCTCGCCCAGCACCGCTTCGACCTGGACACCGCGCTCAGCCTCGCCCGGAAGGCAGCGCCCCACCTCGTCGTCAACGGCCACACCGCGCTCGACGCCTACCACCGCACCCACGCCTGACCCGCGGCTCGGTTCCACCACCACACACGACAGGAGACCCACCGTGCAGCACGTAGTCATGTGGTCCGGAGGCATCACGTCCTGGGCCACCGCACGCCACGTCATCGCCGAACACGGTCCGGCCAGCACCACCCTGCTGTTCGCCGACACCCACGCCGAGGACGAAGACCTCCACGTCTTCAACGCCCAGGCCGCCGAACAGCTCGGCGTCCCCATCACCCGGGTCGCCGACCCGGCCGGCCGCGACCCGTGGCAGGTGTTCGAGGACAAGTCCTGGGTCGGCAACACCCGCATCGCCCAGTGCTCCCAGCTCCTGAAGCAGGAACCGTGCCGCAAGTGGCTCGTCGCGAACACCGACCCGGCCGCCACCACCGTGTACGTCGGCATCGACTGGACCGAGACCGAGCGCCTGCCCGGCATCGTCCGCGGCTGGGCGCCCTGGAGCGTCGACGCCCCGCTCACCCGCCCGCCGTACTTCGACAAGGAGCAGCTCCGCGCCGAAGCCCGCGCCGCCGGCCTGATCGACCCGCGGCTGTACCGGCTCGGCTTCGCCCACAACAACTGCGGCGGCGCCTGCGTGAAGGGCGGCCAGGCTCAGTGGGCCCGGCTCCTGGAGGTGTTCCCCGAGCGGTACGCCAAGGCCGAGCGCTTCGAGGAGCGGATGCGGGCCAAGCTCGGCAAGGACGTCGCCATCCTCCGCGACCGGCGCGGCGGCGAGACGAAGCCGCTCACGCTGGCCACGCTCCGCCGGCGCATCGAGTTCCAGCGCCACGCCCAGCCCAGCCTGCTCGACCTCATCGACACCGACGACTGGGGCGGCTGCGGCTGCTTCACCGACGCCGCCTGAGCACGCAGCAGCCCCCGCTCGCGGATATCGAGCGGGGGCCCGCCACCCAGCCTACGACCACCAGGAGCCACACCATGACCGACGAGACCGACTACGTGAACGCCAGCCTCATTGAGGCCCGCGCCGCGATCACCAAGCTCATCGACCTGTACTTCGACAACGTTCCCGTCGATGAGCTGGAGCGCGAGCAGATCGTGGAGACCCTGCACGAGGGCATGTCCGACGAACTGGAGCGGCTCTACCGCCTCGACCACGCCGCCGGGGTCCGGGACGCCACCCGCCAGGCCGCCGCACAGCAGCCGGCCGACGAGGACACGATCGGCCTGTGCGGCCACTGCGGAGTGCCCCGCGAGTCCCACCACCACGGATACGTCAGCACCGACGACGCCATCGCCGCCGCACCACACCGCATCTCCGCCGCCGTCGGGGGGCAGGACGCCACCCAGCCCACCACCCCGCCCCTGCGCGTCTGGCAGGTCATCCGCGAGGACGAGCACACCGCCTACAACCTCTACGGCACCGAGGACGACGCCAAGCGCGGCTCCATCAACTGCTGGCTGGAGGAGGAAAGCCCCCGCGACAACTACTCCTGGCGGCCCTTCGGCGACGGCCTGGAGCTCCTCGTCGACGACAAGAGCGCAGGGATCCTCATCAACCGCCTGCCCGTGTACGGCCGCCACTTCGCCGCCGCCCGAGCCGCCGGGGCCGAGTCGTGACCGCCGCTGAGTTCCCGCCCGAGATGGTGACCTACTTCGAGACCCGCGCCCGACAGCGCGAGCAGGACATCGACATGCGTCTCGCCGAGCTGACACCCCGCGAACGGTCCCTCGTCCGCGACGCCGCCGTCATGGGCTACGTCCTCGGCCGCATGGACGAACGCGCCAAGGTCGAGTTCCCCAAGGACACTCCGATCCTCCGGGGCGTCGTCTACGCGGCCCTCCGCGAGGACGAGAACTACAAGGTCCTCCGCGGCGTAGCCCACCAGTACACCGAGCCGGAGGCCGAGTCGTGACCGCCGAGCCCGTACCGCCCCGCCACCCCAAGCCCGAGCTCCGCATCGTCCGGGAGACAACCACCTGGACCGTCGAGGAGGACGAGACCCGATGAACAACTGCGGCATGTGCGAGACCCTCGTCGAGCACGGCTACCTCTGCCCCGGCTGCACCCGAGCCCTCGCCGACCGGCTCGACCGCATGCCGCTGCTCTACCGCGCCCTCGCCGCCTTCCTCACCCCCAGCGTCCGCAAGCCGAGCGGAGCCCGTACGAATCGCACCGAGGCGCCCCTGCCCGTCTCCGAGCACGTCCTCGACCTGCGCGGCCCCGGCGGCATCGTCGGCATCCTCGAGGACTGGTGCACCGCCATGTACCGAGACCGCGGCCAGACCGCCCCCGCCCGGACGGGCAACATCGAGCAGCGCATCGCCCACGCCGCCACCACCCTCCGCCGCAACTGCCCGGCGATCGCCGCCGAGTGGCCCGCCACCGGCGACCTCGCACACGAGATCCGCGACCTCGAACGCAGCGTCACCACCATCACGGGCGCCACCGACCGCCCGAACCCGGGACACCGCCTTGGCCCCTGCCCCGCCGAGCACACCGACGGCACGCTGTGCGGCGCCACCCTCCGGCTCCCGCCCGGCAACACGGTCGTCACCTGCCCCTGGTGCGGACAGACCTATCCGCCGGCCACCTGGCCCGACCTCCGCACCCTCATCGACCACGACCAGCAGGCCGTGGCCTGACACACGACGGCCCCGGCGGAGCTGCAACCTCTGCCGGGGCCAGGACCCACCCGAAGCGATCGAAGAGCAGGTCCCCCATGAACGGTACAGCCACCGATCCCCGCACCACCCGGCGCGAGCGCGTGCGCCAACTCCACGCCACCGGCGCAAGCACACGCGCCATCGCCAAGGAGCTGAACACGAGCAAGGACACCGTCCGGCGCGACCTGGCGCACCTGGCGCAGCACCCCGACCAGCAGGAAGCGCCGCCCGCGCCGCGGCACCCCAGGATCACCCCCGCCCTCCGCGCCGAGGTGGCGCAGCGCAACGCCGCTGGCGCAGACGCCATGCGCCAACTCGCCAGCGCCGTGGCGCAGGTCGAGGCCGAACGCGTGGCGCACCTCTGCATCCCCCGCATGCAGGCCCACCAGTGGGCCGACGAACTCCAAGCCCATGCTCAGGCACTGGCCCGGATCCTCGACGACTTCCGGACCTACTACCCCGACTGGCGCGCCTGACTGTCAGACCGTCGCCCTACCCTGGCGCCGTCCTTCAACCCGTACGCGGACGGCTGCCCGTACGACTCGGACCCGCCCCGCCGACGTGGAACCCCGGCGGGGCGGAGGAGGCCCACCATGAACACCCCGCTCCTCGTCGACACCCGCGCGGCCCACGCCGCCACCGGCGCCCGCCCCGCCACCATCCGCCAGTGGCTCCGCCGCGGCCACCTCACCCACCACGGCCACGACCGAGCCGGCCGTGCCCTCATCGACCTCCACGAACTTCGCGACCGCCTCACCACCCAAGCCGCTTGAACCCACGCGAACAGCGTGTAACACTGACCCCACGTCCGGCGTGCCCGGACAACATGGGCCCGCCACAGTGCGGGCCTTCGTCATTGGCGAAGAACAACTCCCAGACTGCCAGCCATACGGGAGCATGCCCCCATGACCGACGACCACGAGTTCGCCGCCCGCGCCGCCCGCATCCGCGCCGCCTACCACCGCCTCATGGCTCAGACCAACGATGTAGCAGCCAGCGCCCACCGGTTCAGCGCCGCCCTGGAGCGCCTCGGGCAGGCCGTCCAGGCCGGCACCGACCGAGAGATCGCCGAGCACCCCGACCTCGCCGAGCTGAACGTCGTCCTGGACAACTACTACGACAAGCCCTGACCGGAACACCCGGGGCATGGTGCGCTGCGGCTGGAGGTGAGCATGCCCCCCAGCCCCGAGCACTGGCAGGAGAGCGCCACCGCCTGGCGCACCACCCCCAGACCCCGGGGGTGGAAGGCCCTCCGGGCCCCTGCCCTGGAGCGTGACGCCTACCGCTGCACCTGGGTGGAGGACGGCGAGCAGTGCACGGAGCCCGGCACCGATGCCGACCACATCGGCGACCCGGACGACCACAGCGTGGAGAACCTGCGCACGCTGTGCCAGTACCACCACCGCAAGCGCACCGCCATGCAGGCCCGCGCCGCCCGGGGCGACATGCCCAGCAGGCGCCGCCCGCGCGGCGAGCATCCAGGGCTCGTGACCACAACGAGCACGGCGCCGGCCTCGAAGCCGGAGGGAGAAGCCGATGTTCAAGGTGACGTTCCTCCCTTCTGACCTGCGACTTTCTGCGACGGGTGGGGGGTACCCCCGGCCGGGCCGCTTCTTGGCCCACGGTGCGGCATAGCACCTCGCGCCGTGTACGGGTCTGCCACCTGCGGTGATCACGGAGGGTGTCCGGAGCCGATGGCACATCCGTCGCATACTCACTGGTCGTGGCTCTTACTCGTTACACGCTTGCCCGGTAGACTGGACGCATGGCGACGATCTGTGAGCGCGAGGGATGCGAGGCGAAGCTGCCCGTGGCGGGCCGCGGGCCGATGCCCCGGTTCTGCTCGACGCGCTGCCGGGTCGCCGCCCACCGCGCTCGCCCCGCCCTGCCGGTCGAGCTCACCCGCCGCGAGCGCTGGGTGCGCCGCGACGAGCGGAAGGCGCCGCGCACGGTCGACGGCGGCTTCGCCTCGGTCACCTCGCCGTCGACCTGGACGAGCCACCGCTCGGCCGCGGCTTCGTCGGTCGGCGTCGGCCTCGGCTACGTCCTGGCCGCAGGCGACGGCATCGTCTGCGTGGACCTGGACCACTGCCTCGACGAGGGCGAGCTCGCCCCGTGGGCACGAGAGTTCCTCGACCACTGCCCGCCGACGTTCGTCGAGGTGTCGGCGTCCGGCACGGGCCTGCACGTGTGGGGCCGCGGGGACGTCGATCGGGGCCGGCGGATCCGCCGCGACGGCGTCGCCATCGAGGTGTACGGACGCGGCCGGTACATCGCCGTCACCGGCGAGCGGTACGGGCAGGCTCCGGCGAAGCTGGCCGACCTCACCGAGGTGGTCGGCACGATCTGACCGAAGGGGCGCCCATGACGATCACTCCTGTTCGCAAGGGCACCCACCGATGCGATTTGCCGCATCCCCGCTGGGACCCGGGCTGGGCGGACCGCGACCTCGTCCGCTGCGATGTCTGTGACCGCCGCTACCAACTTTGGGCGCCCGAGGGCTGGCACGAAGTCTGGGACTACCAGTGGGTGCGGGTCGGCCGCCTCTACGCCTGGTGGGAATCGCGCCGCAAGCAGGACACGCCTGACCCACGCTGACAACGACTCCGAGAGGGGGGTGACCGCCGTGGCCGGTATGGGCCCCCCGCCGTCGGAGAACAAGCGGCGCCGGAACAAGGACGAGCTCGCCGAGTACGGCGCGTCCGTCCAGGCCGACGCCGAAGTGCACGGCCCTGAGCTGCCGCACGCTGCTCTGTACGGGCCGCGCACCATCGACTGGTACGAGACGTGGCGCCGCGCGCCGCAGGCCGGCGCGTTCGTGGCCACGGACTGGCAGCGGCTGCAGATGCTCGCCCCGCTCGTCGACCTGTTCTTCCTGGAGCCCTCGGTCAAGCTGCTCTCCGAGATCCGGCTGAACGAGGGCCTGCTCGGCGCGACGCACGCCGACCGGCTCCGCGCGCGCATCAAGGTCGAGCCGCAGACGTCCCGCCCGGGCGGGACGCCGAACGGGGTGACGGACCTAACCACGGTCCGCCGCCGCAAGATCTCCGATGCCTCGTGAACGCGTCCTCCACCCCGACCACACCCGCGACCGTTCCCTGCACGTCGTCCTGGCCTGGATCGAACACTTCTGCGTCCACGGCCCGGGCGATGTCCAGGGCATCCCGCTCAGCGACCGGCACGGCGGCGAATCCCTCCCGCTGGACGACGAGTTCGCAGGGCTGATCCTCGACTGCTACGCCCACGACGAGAACGGCCGCCGCCTCTACGACACGGTGGTCGTCTCGCGGGCGAAGGGCCGCGCCAAGTCGGAGCTGGCCGGCTTCGTCGGCCTGGCCGAGGCGCTCGGCCCGGTCCGGTTCGCCGGGTGGGCCGAGGGTGGCGAGGTGTTCGAGTGGAGGGACTTCCGCTACGAGTACGCCCCGGGCGAGGCCATGGGGCGCCGCATCGTCTACCCGTTCGTCCGCTGCCTGGCGACGGAGGAGTCCCAGTCCGGGAACACCTACGACAACATCAACTTCAACCTGGAGCACGGGCCGCTCGCCGACGGTCTGCCGGGCGGCACCGCGGGCATCACCCGCGTGATCCTGCCTGCGGCGACCGGCGGCGGCGAGGTCCGGCCCTCGACCGCGGCGGCGGCCTCGCGCGACGGCGGCAAGGAGTCCTTCGCCGTCTTCGACGAGCCGCACCTCTACAACCTGCCGGAGCTGCGGCAGATGTACCGCACGGTCGACCGCAACCTGCGCAAGCGGGACGCGGCCGAGCCGTGGGCCCTGCTGACCTCGACCATGTACCAGCCGGGCGAGGACTCCACGCTGGAGAAGCTGCACGAGCGGGCGAAGGCGATCGCCGAGGGCAAGACCCGCGAGCGGCGCCTGATGTGGGACCACCGCGAGGCGCCGGCCGACGTCGACCTCACCGACCTGGACGCGATGCGGGCCGCGCTGCGCGAGGTCTACGGCCCCTTCGGGGACGTCCTGAACCTCGACGGCATCATCGAGTCGGAGTTCTGGAACATCGAGAAGGACCCGGAGGAGTCCCGCCGGTACTTCTTCAACCAGCCGACCGCGGCCCGCGACGCGTGGACGACCCACCCCGAGTGGGTCGCGTGCGCCCGGCCGGACGTTGTGGTCGCCGACGACGAGCCGATCGTCATGTTCTTCGACGGCAGCAAGTCCGACGACGCGACCGCCCTGGTGGGCTGCCGCGTCAGCGACGGCCACGTGTTCGTGCTCGGCTGCTGGGAGAAGCCCCGCGGCCCGGCCGGGAAGGGCTGGCAGGTCGACCGCCAGGACGTCGACCGCGTCGTCCGCGAGACCTTCGCCCAGCGGACCGTGGCCGCGTTCTTCGGCGACGTCGCCGAGTTCGAGTCCTACATCGACGACTGGGGCCGCGACTTCGGCGAGCAGCTGGTCATCGACGCCACTGTCGGCCGCGCCGCCCACCCGGTGGCGTGGGACATGCGCGGCCACCTGAAGGACTTCACCCAGGCGTGCGAGCGGGCGGACATCGACATCCGCGAGCAGACCCTCACCCACGACGGAGACCCGCGGCTGCAGCGGCACGTCCTGAACGCTCGCCGCCGGCCGAACCGGTTCGGCGTCAGCATCGCGAAGGAGGGCCGTGAGTCCGAGAAGAAGATCGACTTGGCCGTCTGCGCGATCGGCGCGCGGATGGTCCGCCGCATGCTGCTCGCGTCCTCCGCGTGGGCGAAGTGGAATGCCGGGCCGAAGAAGCGGCCGGGCCGAGTCGTCGCCTGGGGGTGATCAGCCGTGGCAGAACCGCTGAGCGCGGACGCGCTGGCCAAGGTGGTCGCCGCGCTGCTCGCCGGCCGCCGGGCGGAGTCCGGGCGGATGAGCCTGATCCACGCCTACCTGAAGGACCAGGTGTGCGACATCTACGTCCCGAAGTCCGCCACCGTCGAGTACCGCAAGCTCGTCGACCAGGCCCGCTTCAACATCCTGCCCCTCATCGTGAGCAGCGTGGCGCAGGGCCTGTTCGTCGACGGCTACCGGCCCTCCGGCTCCGTGAACAACTCCCCGGTCTGGGACCGGGTGTGGCAGCCCAACCGGATGGACGCCCGCCAGTCCGGCCTGTACCGGGCCGCGCTCCAGTACGGCTACTCCTACGCCGTCGTGCTGCCGACCGATGAGGACCAGGCGCCGGTCATCACCCCGTACTCGCCGCGCCGGGCGACCGCCCTGTACGACGACCCCATCAATGACGAGTGGCCCGAGTACGCGATGACGATCGGCATCCCCCGGCCGGTGCTCACCAAGAGCTCGTCGCAGATGGACGCGCTCGTCGAGATCACCGTCCTGGACGACCAGTTCACCTACACCGTGGACGTCCCGGCCGTCCTCGTGCAGCAGTCGCCCACCGGCCGGGGCGAGCCGCTGCCGTTCGAAGGGGTCGCCATCGACCCCACGAAGGTGCGCACGAAGGCGCACGGCCTGGGCGTCTGCCCCATGGTCCGGTTCCTGGAGTCGTATGACGACCTGGACGACGGGCCTGCCGGCATCGTCTACCCGATGCTCCCCGCCCAGCGGCAGCTGAACCAGACCACCTTCGGCCTGCTCATGGCGCAGACCTACGCCGCGTTCAAGCAGCGGTGGGTCACCGGCATGGCGATCGCCGAGGACGAGGACGGCAACCCCATCGAGCCGTGGAACGCCGCCGTCAACCGGGTCTGGCAGTCCGATTCGCCCGACACGAAGTTCGGCGAGTTCTCCGAGACGAACCTCGACGGCTACCTCAACAGCAGGGACAAGACCCTGCTGTACGTCAGCTCGGCGCGGCAGATCCCGCCGCACACCCTGGTCGTCGGCAACGCCGTCTCCAACATCTCCGCCGAGGCCCTCGCCGCGCTGAACGCCGGCCACGACCTCGACATCGGCGAGCACAAGACCGCGTTCGGCGAATCGGTCGAGCAGATGCTGCGCCTCGGTGCGCTCGCGATGGGCGACACCGCCACCTGGCAGGACACCTCCGCACAGGTCGTCTGGCGCGACACCACGCCGCGTTCCCTCGCCCAGGTCGCCGACGCGCTCGGCAAGCTGGCCCAGCTCCTGGACGTCCCGCCGCGCGCCCTGTGGGAGCGGATCCCCGGGGTGACCGACACCGACATCGCTCGATGGGAGGCGATGGCCGGCGAGCGCGACGCGCTCGGCGAGCTCGACACGCTGCTCGCCGGTGCGCCCGCGGGCGCCGCCGATCCGATCGTGCCGGGCCTGGAGGAGGAGGTCGACGATGCCGAGCGCCAAGGCGCAGTCCCTGACGCGCCAGTTCCAGCTGCAGGTCCTGCGGATCGCTGAGCTGATCGCCCGCCGCCTGCGGGTGACCGCGATGCGCGCGGACGTCGCCGACATCGACGGCTGGTGGGAGCGCATCAGTCCGCAGGTCCAGCGGGAGATCCTCACCGGGCAGACCGCGCTGGCGAGGATGGCCCGCCAGTACCTCGTGCAGCACGCCGCCCTCGAGGGCGCCACGGTCGAGCCGGTCGTCGTCGAGCCGGTGGCTGAGCAGATCTCCACCGCACTGCTCGTCACCGGCCCGGTCGCGTTCAAGACCCATATGCGCGACAGCGGCTCCGAAGTGGCGTCGGTACGGACGATGGCCTCGCAGCTCCAGGGCTCGGCGACCCGCCTCGTCCTGGCCGGCGCCCGCGACACCACCATGGCCACCGTCCAGCAGCGGCCGGGCATCGTCGGATACCGCCGAATCCGGGGCCGCCCGGAGCCGTGCCCGTTCTGCCTCATGCTCATCAGCCGCGGCGCCGTCTACTCCCGCGAGACCGCCGACTTCCACGCGCACGACCGCTGCTCGTGCATGCCCGAGCCGCTGTACCGGCACGAGCCGGAGCCGCCCGAGGTGCGTGCGCTGTACCGGCAGTGGCGCGAGGCGACCGCCGGGACGACCGGCCCGGGCAGCATCCGGGCCTGGCGCGCGCACCTCGCCAAGCAGGCCGCCCCGGACGCGGCCACGTAGGTTGGGCGCCGCTCAGCTTCCCCCGCATCCGGCGGGGGCGCCGCCGCGATGGCGGCACCACATCACCACGAAGGGAGTCGGCCGCGATGGCTGACGCCGCAAGGACCACAGCCGAAGTGCTGGGCCAGTTCCAGAAGGAACTCGCCGAGGCCGGGATCGACCCGGAGTCGGCGCAGTACCTGATCCAGTCCGCAGGCCGCGAGCTGCTCGCCACCGAGGGGCTCGCCGTCAGGAAGGTTGGCCGCGATGGCTGACGACGACACCACCGTCACGCCGCCCGCGATGGGCGAGCAGCAGCCGGCCCCGCCCGCACCGGGCAGCGAGGGCGGCGACCTCGGAGACGCAGGGAAGAAGGCGATCACCGAGGAGCGGGCCGCACGCCGTGCGGCCGAGCAGGCCAGGAAGGAGCTGGAGGCCCGGCTCAAGGAGCTGGAGCCGCTGGCCGCGAAGGCGCAGCAGCTGGAGGACGCGAAGAAGTCCGAGGCCGAGAAGCTCACCGAGAAGCTGACCGCCGCCGAGAAGCGCGCGCTGGCGGCCGAGGAGAAGGCCCTGCGCCTGGAGGTCGCCACCGCCAAGGGCCTCACCCCCGCGCAGGCCAAGCGCCTCGTCGGCTCCACCAAGGACGAGCTGGAGGCGGACGCCGACGAGCTGCTCGCCAGCTTCGGCGGCACCCCGCCCGCCGACAGCAGCGGGAAGAAGCCCGGCCGGCGCCCGGTCGAGCAGCTGCGCCCCGGCGGCGCACCCAACCCGCCCGCCCCGTCGCTCGCCGAGCAGATCGCCGCGGCCGAGAAGGCCCGGAACTGGGCCGAGGCATCGCGCCTGAAGACCATCCAGCTCATGCAGATGGCCAACCCCAACCAGTAGCGGCAGGGACGACAGACGCCCCTGCCCCATGAAAGGAGGCCCTCGTGGCCGGAATCACCGGGCAGGGGACCACGTTCAACCTGCCGAACTTCGTCGGCGAGCTCTTCGCCCAGTCGCCGACCGACACCCCGTTCCTGTCCGCGATCGGCGGCCTGACCGGCGGCGAGTCCGTGGCGTCCACCCTGTTCCAGTGGCAGGGCTACGACCTGCGGCCGGCCGAGGACAACCGGCAGCGCGTCGAGGGCGCCAACGCCCCGACCGCCGAGCAGCGGGTCCGGTTCAACGTGACCAACGTCCTGGAGATCCACCAGGAGGCCATCGAGGTCAGCTACACCAAGCTGGCCGCGTCCGGGCAGTACCACTCCACCGGCTCCACCCACCCCGGCGCGGTCGGCATCGCCGGCGCCAACCCGGTCGTGGACGAGGCCCAGTGGCAGATTCGGCAGGCCCTGATCCAGATCGCCCGCGACGTGGAGAAGAGCTTCATCACCGGCACCTTCGCCAACCCCGCCACCAACGCCACCCCGCGCAAGACCCGCGGCCTGCTCCAGGCGATCGCCACCAACGTCATCGACGGCCTGGGCGCGCAGCTCACCGAGGACATGGTTCTCGACCTGCTGCAGATGGTCTGGGAGAACGGCGGCATCCAGGTCAGCGAGACCGCGACCCTGATGTGCAACGCGCATCAGAAGCGGATGCTGACGAAGATCTTCATCACCGACAAGAACTACCAGGAGACCTCGCGCGAGGTCGGCGGCGTCCACGTGACCACGATCGAGACCGACTTCGGCCGGCTCAACATCATGCTCAACCGGTACATGCCCGCGGCCGAGCTCGCGGTGGTGTCGCTGGAGGAGTGCGCGCCGCGGTTCCTCCTGATCCCGGGCAAGGGCTTCCTGTTCGTCGAGCCGCTCGCCAAGCAGGGCGCCTCCGAGCGCTCGCAGATCTACGGCGAGATCGGCCTGAAGTACGGCAACGAGAAGGCCCACGGCAAGATCACCAACCTCGCGACCTCGTCCGGGTCCTGACGTGCCGGTCTCGCACCACGAGGGCCGCGGCTGGGTCGCTGACCGGCTGGCCGCGGCCCGCCCGCACCTCGTGATCGACGTCGGCGCGGGTGAGGGCATCTACGCCATGCTCATGCGCTCGCGCACCCCGCAGGCGCGGTGGGAGGCCGTCGAGGTGTGGGCGCCCTACGTCGAACGGTTCGCGCTGGCCACCAAGTACGACGCCGTGCACACCGTCGATGTCCGCGCTTTCACCTGGCCGCAGGAGCCGTTCACGGTGCTGCTCGGTGACGTCGTCGAGCACCTTCCCGAGGCGGACGCCCGCGAGCTCCTGGCCGGCCTGAAGCGGCGGGCCGAGCACGTGATGGTGTCCGTGCCCATCGTGCACATCGAGCAGGGCCCCGTCGGCGGCAACCCGCATGAGGCCCACCTGAAGCACTGGAGCTACGAGGAGATGGACGAACTCATGGGCGGCTGTGACTCGCTGCGGGGGGACGTCCTGGGAAGGTGGTGGTGGAGCCGATGAACATCGTGGCCCTGGTGCACTTCGCCGTGCCGTTCCGCAACGCCGGGTCCGAGACGATGCTGCACGCGCTGCTCAAGCCGCTGGCTGCGGCCGGCCACGACGTGACCGTGGTGACCACGGACACGCCGCAGGCCCCGCACCACTACCAGTGGGACGGGATCAAGGGTCTGTCCCGCCCGGGCGCCCGCGCGGCCGCCGAGGCTGTGCGCGAGCTCGCGCCGGACGTCGTCGTCACCCAGCACCAGAACACCGCCCTGGCCCTTGACCTCGCCCGCGAGACCGGCGCCAAGTCCGTGTTCCTGATGCACAACGACTTCGAACTGAACGGCGAGCTCCTCGCCCGCGAGCCGGACCTCGTCGTCTTCAACACCGACTGGATCGCCGCCAAGTACGCCGACCAGGCGCCGCGCTCGCTCGTCGTCCACCCGCCCGTGTGGGCCGAGCAGCACGCCACCACACCAGGTGACTGCATCACGCTCGTGAACCTGAACCGCGACAAGGGCGCCGCCCACCTGTACTACCTCGCCCGCCGCATGCCCGAGCAGCAGTTCCTCGGCGTGATCGGCGCGCACGGCAAGCAGGTCCGCGTCGGCGGCGACAACGTCGAGATCGTCGAGCACACCACCGACATGCGCGCCGACGTCTGGGCCCGCACCCGGATCCTGATCATGCCGAGCGTCTACGAGTCCTACGGCATGGTCGGCATCGAGGCGATGGCCTCGGGTATCCCGGTGGTCGCCGCCCCGACACCGGGCCTCGTCGAGTCCCTCGGCGACGCGGGCACCTTCGTGGAGCGCGACGACCTCGACGCCTGGGAGACCGCCCTGCGCGGCCTGCTGGACCCGAAGGCGTACAAGGCCGCCTCGGCCCGCGCGCTCAAGCGCTCCGCCCAACTGGACCCCACCGCCGAGCTGGCCGCGTGGGTCACGGCCGTGGAGGAGGTGAGCGGACATGCCCGACCTCGCCGCCGTAGCCGACCTCGAAGCACGCCTCGGAAGGCCGCTGACGCCTGACGAGCAGGCCCGCGCCGGCGCCCTGCTCGCCGACGCCTCCGCGCTCGTGCGCGACTTCACCCGCCAGGAGATCACCCCGGTCACCGGGGACACGCTCGTCCTGCGGCCGGTCGGTGTCCTGCTGCGCCTGCCGCAGCGGCCCGTCACCGCGGTGACGTCCGTGTCCGCCGTCGGCCCCACCGGCAGCGTGCTCGGTGCACTGTCCGGCTGGTCGTGGGACGGCCGCGACAAGGTCGACCTGTCCTGCGTGAGCCCGGCCGGCTCCTGGCCGCTGTCCTGGACCGGGCCGCTGCCCGACACCTACCAGGTCATCTACGACCACGGCCGCGCCACCGTCCCGCCCGGGATCGTGGCGGTGGTGTGCGCGATGGTGCTGCGCACCCTGCTCTCGCCATCGATGACCGCGGGCATGGTCGCCGAGCGGATCGGCGCCTACAACTACCAGCTGCAGCAGGGCACCGGCGCGGCCGGCGCCTCGGTCGTCATGACGTCCGCCGACGAGAAGGCGCTGGCCCGCTACGGGCCGCGCCGCTTCGGCACGATCGCCCTGGAGGCCGGGTGAGCCCCTCCGCATCCGTGCCCGGGCGGCTGCTGCCGCACACCGTCACCGTGGTCGCCCCGGTCGCGGTGACCGACTCCTACGGCAACACCGTCTACGACTACGGCCCGGCCGCCACGCGCACCCCGGCCGCCGCGTGGCTGGAGCAGACCCAGCGCACCCAGGTCACCGTGAACGGCGCCGACCCGCTGCAGGCCCGCTGGCTCATGGTCACCACCGCCACCGTGCCGCGCCGGGCCCGCATCGAGTGGACCGCTCCCGACGGGCCGATGGTCTTCGAGGTCGACGGCCGGCCCGGCCCTCTCTACAACCCGCTCGCCATGGCCGCCTCCGCCACGGCGGCCCCGCACCACACCGAGCTCACGCTCAAGGTCATCGACGGATAGGAGCCCCCGCCATGGCGCAAGTCGTCGTCGCCTTCCGCCTCTACAGCCGCGGAGCCAAGGACCTGCTGCGCTCCGACGGAGTACGCGAGGACCTCGGCCGCCGCATGCAGGCCGTCGCCGAGTGGGCCGGGCCGTACTTCGAGCAGGCCCTCGCCGACTCCCACACCCGCTACCCGGTGCAGATCATCGCCGACACCTACACCGGCCGCTCCCGCGCGGGCGCCACCGCCGTCGCGATCCACCCCGGCTCGCTGCGCGTCGAGCAGGAGCACGGCTACTTCCGCGGCGCGATGTCGGCCGCCGCCGACTGAGAGAGGGACTGCTCGTGCCGATCCAGCAAGGCGCCGATCCAGCGCCGGCCTTCCGCGTCCGGTGGGAGCACGCAGCCGGGGTCACCGAGTGGCGCGATGCGCTCGTGCCGCCGCAGGTGCAGGAGGGATGCCTCGTCCTGCGCATCACCCCGCGGCGCCTGCTGTGGGTGCCCCTGCACACGATCACCGGGCCGATCGAAGTCGAGGGGATGTGACGTGGCCTTCCCCGACGCCAACGGCTTGCTGATCGGCTACCTCTCCCCGCTGCTCGCCCCGGTCAAGGTCGCCTCCCGCGTCCCGGACCCCCGGCCCGTCCGCCTCGTCCAGGTCCGCCGCGTCGGCGGCGCCGCCACCGCCCCGGTGCGGGACACGGCCCGGGTCGACTTCTTCGTCTGGGACATCGACGACCGCGCGGCCATGCAGCTCGCGCTCACCGTCCGCGGCCACCTGTGGGCCCTGTCCGGCACGCAGCTGCTCGGCGTGCCCTGCTACCGGGTGCAGGAGTTCCTCGGTCCGCGCCTGGACGACGACCCCGTGACCAATGTCCCCAGGGTGTGGATGACGTACAGCTTCGACCTGCGGGCCGACGACGCCATCCAGCCCGCCCCGACCTTCCGGTGACCGCGCGCGCCAGGAGCCCCAACACCGCTAAGGAGAAACCCTCATGTCCCTGGACGCATCCGAGGTCCGCGTAGCCATCACCGGAGAACTGCTCTCCGCCCCCCTCGGCACCACCGCCCCGACGAACGCGAGCTCGGCCCTGCCGGCCGCGTGGCTCGGCCACGGCTACGTGTCCGACGACGGAGTCACCGAGAACTGGGACGACTCCGTCGACAACATCGTCGCCTGGCAGAACGCGACCACCGTCCGCGCCGCCCGCACCGAGTCGACCCTGACGCTCGCCTGCACCCTGATCCAGACCCGCGGCTCGAACCTCGAGCTCTTCTACCCCGGTTCGCAGGTCGTCTCCAGCGGCGCCGAGTGGAAGATCGACGTCAAGCCCCCGACGTCCGACCGCCGCTCCTTCGTCCTGGACGTCATCGACGGCAACGAACTCATCCGCATCTACCTGCCGAACGCCGAGCTCACCGAGCGCGGTGAGGTCCCGTACCAGTCGGGCGAGGCCGTCGGCTACCCGGTGACCATCACCGCCTACCCGGGCAGCGGCAACGTGCTGATGACGAAGTTCTCCAACTCCGCCGCCTGGGGCATCGGCATCTCCTGACCGCCCGCCCCCCTTTGGACCGGGCCGGGGGCATCTCGCGCGGAGTGCCCCCGGCCCCTGCCCCTTCCGTCCGCGCACCCCTTGTAAGGAGATCCGCGCATGGCCTTCGACACCCGCAAGATCACCCCGAACCTGGAGCCGTTCGAGTTCATCGACCTCGACGGCGAGAGTCACGAGATGCCGAACTTCTCGACGCTGACCGGCGACCAGACCGCCCGGCTCAAGGCCGGCGACGAGTCGGTCATCGAGGAGATCTGCGACGAGGACACGGTCGCCGCGTTCGAGGCGATGCCGATGTACGTGCAGATGCAGGTCGCCCAGGCGTGGGCCGAGCACGCCGGGGCCGTGGGAAAAGCGGCGCCGCGATCCTCGCGTCCCCGCTCCACGCCGAAGCGCTCGCGCTCGACCTCACGCTGAGGGGCGCCGACCCCGAGCTCGGCCACTACACCGTCGGCCGGATCGGCGCCCTGTGGGCCGTCCTGGCCCACGACCCGAGAAGCACCGTCGCCCGCGTCGGCGGCTCCGACGGCCACACCGCCAGCGAGCACCTGCTCTTCCTCTCCCTGGACGAGTTGCGGGTCGCGAACTGGCTGAAGTCCAAGGACGGCGCGAAGGGCCGCAACCGGCCCAAGCCCGTCTCCCCGCTGGCCCGCAAGCCGGGCCTGCGCACCGGACGCACCGACCGCTCACCCGCCGAGGTCATGGCGCTGCTCCGCCGTCACCGCACCCCCTAGGAGGTGGTCGCCGTGGCTGAGGAAGTCGGCGTCGCCTACGTCCGCCTGCTGCCCTCCCTGCGCGGTTTCGCGCAGGCCGCGCGCGAGCAGCTCGACACCGAGCTGTCCGCCCCGGCGCAGGAGGCCGGCGAGGAAGCAGGCGAGGCGATCGCCGAGGGCATCGCCGACGGGGCGGAGGAGGCCAAGGGGTCGCTGCGCGGCCTGGCCACCGCGTTCGCGGGCCTGACTGCAGGTCTTCCCGTGGTTGCGGCCGGCACCGCCGCCCTGGCCGGTCTGGCCGCAGGCGCCGCGTCGGCCGGGGCCGCGGTGAAGGCGTTCCAGGTCGCGGTCGCTCCGCAGATGGAAGCGATCGCCGAGGCGACCACGGCCGCCGAGAAGGCCGAGAAGGCCCACGCCCAGGCCGCGCTGAAGTCCGCCCAGGCACAGCGGCTCGCGGCCAAGGGCGGCGAGGAGTACCAGGCCGCGCTGCGCGAGGCGGCCACCGCGACCAAGGCCGCCTCGCTGGCCGATGCCGCCTACGAGCAGCAGCTCGCCGCGCTGCCCAAGCCCACCCAGGACTACGCGCGCGCCCTGCAGGGACTCAAGGACGACCATCAGGCGTGGTCCGACAGCATGGCCGCCACGACCATGCCCGTCATGACCCGCGGCATCAACCTGCTGCGCGGGCTGCTCCCGTCGCTGACGCCGTTCGTCAAGGCCGCGGCCGGCGCCTTCGGCCAGTTCCTCGGCACCGTCGAGGCCGGGACCAAGTCGGCCAAGTTCCAGCAGTGGGTGGACTCCACGGCGAAGGCCGCCGGGCCCGCGCTGCTCAACCTGCTCACCACCATCAAGAACTTCGCCGTCGGTTTCGCCTCGCTCGTCGGCGCGTTCTCCGGCGAGTCGGGCCGGATGACCGGCGGCCTGCTGTCGATGTCCGCCGCGTTCTCCTCCTGGGCCCAGTCGCTGAAGGGCTCCGAAGGGTTCGCCCAGTTCCTCGACCTGGCCCGCGAGGGCGGCGGCGCCGTGATGAACCTGGCCGCCGCCGCGGGCAACCTGCTCGTCGCGCTCGGCCCGCTCCTCGGCGCCACGGCCACTCTCGCGAACCTGCTGGCGACCGTGGTGAACGCGATCCCCACCCCGGTACTCACGGCGCTCGCCGCCGTCCTGGTGGGGGTGAAGGCCGGGATGCTCGGATACGCCGCCGGCGCCAAGGTCGTCACCCTCTGGAACAAGATCATGGCCTCGTCCACGTGGGTCGCGATCTCCGGCTGGGTCCGGATGAACCTGGTGGCGCTGCGCGCCTACGCCCAGGTCGCGGCCGCCGCCGTCTCCTCGGCCGCCAGCACGGCCGCCGCGTGGATGGGCGCCGCCCTGCGCTCGATGGCCACGTTCGCCGCACAGGTCCTGCGTACCGCCGCCGTGGCTGTCGCCCAGTTCGTGCTCATGGCGGCCCGCGCCGTGGTCTGGGCTGCGGTCATGGCCGCGCAGTGGCTCATCGCCATGGGCCCGATCGGCTGGATCATCGCCGCCGTCATCGGCCTCGCCGCCCTGATCATCGCCAACTGGGACAAGATCAAGCAGTGGTCCGCCGCGGCGTGGGACTGGATCTGGGCCAAGATCAAGGCCGTTGGCGACATGATCGTCAACTTCTTCCTGAACTGGACGCTCCCGGGCCTGCTGATCAAGCACTGGGACGGGATCAAGGCCAAGGCCATGCAGGCGTGGGACGCGCTCGTCGCCTGGATCCGCGGCATCCCGGGGAAGATCTACAGCCTGTTCCTGAACTGGACGCTGCCCGGACTGATCATCAAGCACTGGCAGTCCATCAAGGACGGCACCGTCCGCAAGGCCACCGAGATGCTCGCGTGGGTCCGCGGCCTGCCCGGGCGGATCACCGGCGCCCTCGGCAGCGTCGGCAGCCTGCTCTACACCAAGGGACAGGACATCGTCCGCGGTCTGCTGAACGGCGTGAAGTCCATGGGCGGCTGGCTGCGCTCCTCGCTCATGGGCTTCGCCCGCTCGATGGTCCCCGGCCCGATCGCCAAGGCCCTCGGGATCGCAAGCCCGAGCAAGGTCATGGCCGACGAGGTCGGCCGCTGGATCCCGCCGGGCATCGCCATGGGCATCGAGTCCAACCTGTCGGACGTCACCGTCGCCACGCGCGCCGCCGTCACCGCCGGCATCCCCACGGCCGCGGCATCCGGCCCGGCCCGGCCCGCCGCAGCGGCCGGAACCACCGTCGTCATCGACGGGTCCGGGATGCCGCCCGCGCTCCTGGAGTGGCTGCGGCACTCCATCCGCATCGAGGGCGGCGGCAACGTGCAGGCCGCCCTCGGCCAGAACTAAGGAGGCCCCGTGCCCGAGTTCCCCGACGCCCGGCTGCCGTTCCGCGCCGAGCTCGCGTTCGGGGCCGACGTCACCGCGGCCCCGTCCACCTGGACGTGGGCCGACGTCTCCGACCGCGTACTGAACCAGACCGTCACCATCACCCATGGCGCTCAGAACGAGTCCGGCGGCCTCAACCCCAGCTCCATCAGCCTGGACCTGGACAACCCCGACGGCGCCCTCACACCCGACAACCCCATGTCGCCGCACTGGCCGCACGTCGTCCAGGGCACGCCCTTCCGGTACTCCCTGAAGGGCACCGAAACGGCCCTCGTCCTCGACGAGTCCCGCGCCGGCACCGCCACCACCCCTGACCACGCCTCGTTCGCCGTCACCGACCTGGACGTCCGCTTCGAGGCAGAGATCGACTGGTACAAGGCGGACGGGAACCAGACCCTCATCGGCCAGTGGGGCGCCGATGGCAACCGCTCCTGGCTCCTGCGGGTCGCCCTGGGCATGATCGTCCTGAACTGGACCACCAACGGTACGGTCGCCACCGTCCACTTCACCCAGGCCCCGGTGCCGCAGCTGCCGCGCCGCGCCGCGCTGCGCGTCACGCTCGACACCGACAACGGCGCCTCCGGGTACACCGGCAGCATCTACTGGGCCCCGACCCTGGACGGCCCGTGGACCCTCATCGGCACAAGCACCAACGGCCCCACCGCCACCACGATCTTCGACGGCACCGCCCCCCTGGAGATCGGCCCGACCCAGCCCGGCACCAACCCGCTACGCGCCCCGTACATCGGCCGCGGCTACCGGGCCGAGGTCCGCTCGGGCATCAACGGGACCGTGGTTGCAGCGCCCGACTTCCGGGCCCTTACCGAGGGCGCCACCGGCTTCACCGACTCCACCGGCAAGATCTGGTCGGTCAACGGCACCGCGAAGGTCACCGCCTGGCGCAGCCGGATGGTGGGCAACATCGGCTCGTGGGCCCCGACCTGGCCCTACGGCGACCTGTCCGACGGGCCGACCAAGCCGGGTGAATCCCGCGTCGCGATCACCGCGAACGGCATCCTGCGCCGCATGCAGCAGGGCAAGAAGCAGCTTGCCAGCACGCTGCGCCGCCGGATCCCCTCCGGCAGCCCGCTCGCGTACTGGCCGCTGGAGGACGGCACCACCACCACGAGCGCCGCATCCGGCCTGCCCGGCGGCACCCCGGCCGCCGTCACAGGGGTGGAGTGGGCGGCCGTCGACACGCTGCCCGGCTCCTCCGCGCTGCCGAAGCTGGGCAACCCCGCCTCGCTGCGCGCCACCGTGCCCGCGGCCTCCACGCCCGGCTGGCACGTCGAGTGCCTGTACTTCCTGCCCTCGCTCCCGGCCGCCCAGACCGAGATCCTTCGCGTCACCGTGAACGGCTCCGTGATGCGCACGGCGATCGTCTACGCCTCCACGGCCAACATCCGCATCGAGGCCCGCGACGCCGGCGACGACATCATCGGGTTCTTCCAGTACACCAACGCCACCGCGCTCACCGACTTCGCCGGAGTGTGGAACCGCCTCCAGCTGTTCGTCTCCGACGACGGCGGCGGCACCACCCGGCTGGTCGCCGGGTGGCGGGACATCACCAACGGCGCCGGCCGCTGGACGAGCGCATGCGACTTCGCCGGCACCATGGGCACCGTCACCCAGATCAACGGCAACTGGGGCGCGGGCACCGCTGGCATGGTCATCGGCCACCTCGCCGCCTTCGCAGTCCCCGGCACCGGCAACACCGCCGGGGTCACCATCTACGACGGCGCCGACGACGGGTTCACCGGCGAGCGGGCCGGGGCCCGGCTGCAGCGCCTCGCCGCCGAGGAGGGCCTGCCGCTGCAGCTCCTGGGCCCGGCCGCTGCGACCGCGTCCATGGGGCCGCAGCGCCCGGCCACCCTGCTCGACCTGCTCGCCGAGTGCGCCGCCACCGACGGTGGCATCCTCGCCGAGCAGCGCGAACGCAGCGGCCTGGAGTACCTGCCCCGCACCGCCCTGTACAACCGGCCCGTGGCCTGGACTCTCGACGCGGGTGCGAACGAGATCACCAACCCCTTCGCACCGGTCCTCGACGACCAGGCCACGCGCAACGACTCCCAGGTCTCCCGGCCCGGCGGATCCAGCAGCGTGGCCGCCGACGAGGCATCGATCGCCCAGGCCGGCCTGTACGACGAGCAGGTGACCGTCAACGTCTTCAGCGACAGCCAGCTCGCCGGGATCGCCCAGTGGCGCGTGCACCTGGGGAAGTGGCCCCGCATGCGCTACCCGAAGATCAGCTGCGAACTGGCCGTCGCCCCGCAGCACATCGACACCTGGCTCCGGCTCGGCATCGGCGACCGCATGCAGGTGATCAACCTCCCGCCGCAGCACCCGGGCACCCCCGACGCCCTGGTGCAGGGGTTCGCCGAGACGATTAGCCCGACCCGCTGGACCGTCACCGCCACCTGTTCGCCGGCCGGGCCATGGACCGTCGCCGTTCTCGACGATCCCGAGCGCGGTCGCCTGGACACCAGCGGCTGCACCCTCGGCGGCGCCGTGTCCGCCTCGGCCACCACCCTGACCTTCGTCACCGCCCCCGGCCTGCGCCGCTGGATCGACTCCGCTGCCTTCGCGTCCAGCTTCCCCTTCAACGTCCTAGTCGGCGGCGAGGAGGTCACCGTCACCGCCATCACCGGCACCACGAACACCCAGACCGCGACCGTCATCCGGTCCGTCAACGGTGTCGTCAAGGGTCACGCCCAGGGGGCGATGGTCTCGCTCGCACAGCCTGTCCCGCTCGCCCTGTAAGGAGCGCTGCATGTCCTACCCGCCCCTCTTCGCCGGGCAGATCCTGACGCCCGAACTCATCGGCAGCCTGCTGCCGCTGGAGGTGACCAAGCAGGCCGACGAGCCGCGCACGACCGCGACCATGGCGGCCGACTCCGAGCTCGTGCTGCCCGTCGCCGCGAACGCGACGTATCAGCTGGAGGGCTACATCATCTACAGCCAGAACACAGGCGCCTCGGCGACGACCGGCGCCAACTTCGGCTGGACCGGGCCCAGCGGCGCGACGCTGCAGTGGACCTCCGGCGGCACCTCCGGCCCGGCGAACCTCACCACCCAGGACATCACCGCCGGGCCCATCACCGCCATCCGCGGGCAGCCCGCCAACGGCGCGACCCGGATGGCGATCATCCCGTTCGGCACGCTCATCACAACCACCGGCGGAACCTTCGCCCTCAGGTGGGCCCAGGTCGCCGCCAACGCCATTCCGACCTTTGTCCACGCCAACTCGTGGATCTCCCTGCGCCGCATCAGATGACCGCGCCGCACCTCACCGCCCGCCCCGCGCCGACCCGGCCGGGGCTCTCGTCATCTCTGGAGGCCACCGTGCCCGAGCGCCACCCCGCCGTCGCCAACGTGCTGCGGTTCTTCGACCACAGCCACCTTCCGCCTCGCCTGGCCGAGGTGAGCCGCCCGTTCGGCGAGCTCGCCCACGACCTGGCCGACCGGCCCGGCCTCGACGGCCCCGAGCTCACCACCGCCCTGCGCAGGCTCCTGGACGCCAAGGACGCCGCCGTCCGCGCCGCGCTCCCGACCGGGAAGGACACCGCCTGATGGCCACCCCCTTGACCGCGGACCGGCTGCTCGCCGCGCTCCGCGCCGAAGGCGTGACCGTCGTCGAGCACGACGGCTGGCGCACTCACAACCGAAACCAGGCCGGCGCCTGGGGGCCCGTGGTCGGCGTGATGATCCACCACACCGTGAGCTCCGGCACCAGGTCCTCGGTCGAGCTGTGCTACCGCGGCTACGAGGGCCTGCCCGGCCCGCTGTGCCACGGCGTGATCGCGAAGGACGGCATCGTCCACCTCGTCGGCAACGGCCGCGCCAACCACGCCGGTGGCGGCGACCCGTCCGTCCTCCAGGCCGTCATCACCGAGACCTACCGCGACCGCCCGCCAGCCCCGCGCGAGCACCAGGGCAGCCGCGGCGCCGTCGACGGCAACTCCCGCTTCTACGGCTTCGAGTGCATCAACCTCGGCAACGGCGCCGACCCGTGGCCGGCCGCGCAGCTCGACGCCATCGAGCGGGTCTCGGCGGCGCTGTGCCGGGCCCACGGCTGGGGTGCCCGCTCCATCATCGGGCACTCGGAGTGGTCCGACTGGAAGAGCGACCCGCGCGGCGTCAGCATGCCGGGCATGCGCGGCCGGATCGAGCAGCGCCTCGCCACCGCCCCGGGCAAGCCCAAGCCCCCGCCGGCCAAGCCGCCCGCTCCGCAGTACGAGCCGTTCCCCGGCACCGCCTGGTTCACGACCCACCCGAACTCGCCGATCGTGACCGCCATGGGGCGGCGCCTCGTCGCCGAGGGCTGCGGCCGGTACAAGGTCGGCCCCGGCCCGCGCTGGTCCGAGGCCGACCGCCAGTCCTACGCCGCCTGGCAGCGCAAGCTCGGATACCGCGGCGACGATGCCGACGGCTGGCCCGGCGCCACCTCCTGGCGCGCGCTCCGCGTCCCCAAGACCTCCCGCTGAAAGGCACCCCTCATGAACCTGCTCGCCTCCGTCCTGCGCACCGCCGTCCCGCTCCTCGCCGGATGGATCCTCACCGTCACCGGCGCCCTCGGCATCGAGGCCGACCAGGCCGCCGTCGTCGGCGGCGTCACGGCCGCCGTGACCCTCGCCTACTACGTCGTCCTGCGCCTGGCCGAGCTCGGTGCCGAGCGCATCGGCTGGGAACCGCTCCGCCTCGCAGCCGGCCTGCTGCTCGGCTGGGCCCGCCCGCCGGCCTACACGCCGCCGCGCGGCACGACCGTTGTACGTGTCCACTTCGACAAGGCCGCGCTGCGGGCCGACATCGGCGACGTCCTGCGAGCGGCGGCCCGGGATGCGGACGGCTACCGATGACCCCGGAAGAGCACGGCACCGTGGCCCTGGAGCTGGAGCGACTCCACGGCACGATGAAGGCCGGTTTCGCGAAGGTCGACGGATCCCTCGCGCTCCTCGTCCAACGCTCCGACCAGACCGACAAGCAGCTCGCCGACCACGACGCCCGCCTCGACACCCTGGAGCGCGCCCGCTGGCCTCTCCCCTCACTCGCCGCCGTGTGCGGCCTGGCCGCGCTCGGCCTCACCCTGTACGAGCTCGCCGCCCGCTGAACCACCCGCGCCCCCTCCGCCCACGGCGGAGGGGGCGCGCTTCGTCGTTCCTCAGGGCCTACGCTGCCTCGTACTCGTGCGGGTGGCCGCCGCGCCACTTCACCCAGTGCGGATCGTCGAGGATCAGCTCGGGGTCGAGGAGGCCGGCACCCTCGAGGAAGACGACGAGGTCGTGGTCGGAGTGCGCGATGCCGAGGTATCCGACGTCCTGTCCGCGCCCCTGCACGGTGACTCGCCGCCCGCCGGACGGGTCGGGCGGGTGCACGATGATTGGGGCCTCGCTCATCCTTCTAGGGTGCGCCGCCTAAGTCAGTCGAGCACGCCGAGGTCTGGGCCTGCCCGGCAGATGGCGCAGGCATGGACCCGACCGTCGGTTAGCGCGTCCAGGGCCTGCTTGCGGGTGAGGGGCTGGGTGTGGCCGCTGACCATGTGGCAGTCGCCTCGGTGCACGGAGTCGGGCACGGGCCGGCCGCCCTGCCGGAGGTAGGAGAGCACCCACTCGGGTGGCTCGCGCCGGGCCCGGATCGGTGCTGCGGCCCTCTGCTCCTTCTCCAAGCGTGCGATCTTCATGTCGATCTCGGCGAGGACATAGCTCAGCCAGACCCTCAGGGTCCGAAGGCGCGGAAGATCAGGAGGCAGTGCGGACACATGTTCGATTCTAGTCTTCCGCTCTGGTCACGCGACACCGGATGCCTGCGAGCCGGGCAGGGCCTCAATCGCGTCGACGATCAGGGCGCGTGCGGCTCCGCCGTACACCGCCATGCTGCGCAGTTCGTCGAATGCGGTCTCGTACAGCGCGACCTCGGATGGCTGGGTGATGTTCACCTCGGCGGACAGCAGCTCGACCGACGCGAGCGTGTCGTCGTACAGGTGGAACACCTCCTGCGGCCAGAGACGGCGGCGGGGTGTGTTCATGGGGATGATGCCGAGGGAGACGGCGGGCAGGGCGCCGGCGGTGAGGAGGTGGCCGAGCTGGGCGGCCATGTCGTCGCTGCTGCCGAGCTGGTAGCGCAGTGCGCTCTCCTCGATGACAAAGACGAAGCGCCGGTGTCCGGCGTGGTGGATGATCTGGGACCGTTCGACGCGGGCGGCAGCAGCCTCGGCGGAGTCGTCCGGGACACCGAGTAGCCGGGCGTTGCTGGCGAGCAGGGCGCGGGTGTAGCCCTCCGTTTGGAGGAGGCCGGGGACGAGAGTGGGCGAGTACACCCGGAACAGGCTGGTCGCCTGGAAGAGGCTGAGGTAGCTGGACTGGAGCTGGCGCAGGCCGGTGCGCGCCCGCCTGCGCCACTCCTGGTACATGGTTTCGGCGTCGCGGGAGAGGGCGACGAGGTCCGCCGCCCGCTCGGTGGCCGCGCAGGCCCGGCACCACGCGACAATGTCGGCCGTGGAGGGCGGCGTCGTCGCCGTCTGGATCCGGCTCACCTTGGAATGGCTCCAGCCGCACAGCTTGGCCAGCTGGGTGATCGTCAGCCCCGCGTCCTGGCGCAGCTCCAGCAGCTGGCGGGCGACACCCTCGCGGGCGGCCTGCGCCGAGGACGATGGGGAGACGGGCATGTGCAACTCCTGCTAGCGGATCTTGTACTGGTCGTGCGGAACGGCCCGCTCCCACACGGCCTCAACCGCGTCGGCGTACGCCGTCACGAGGTCAGGGTCGGTGCGCAGCTCCATGGCAGGGGCGGCCCATTCACCAGCTCCGGTGAAGTGGTTGAGCAGGAGCTGCTCGCCGTCGAAGAGCCAGCCGTCGACGACCGGGGTGAGGAGGCCGACGGCCTGTTGACGGGGAAGCCACCGCACCTCTTCACCCGCAGTGACGTTGACGACCGTGCCTGCGTGCTCGTACCGGATGTAGTCGCTGACCGGCTCGGAGACGATACGGACGCGCCGCATCGTGACGCCGCGAGCGGTGGCCGCGCGCACCATCTCGACCCACGGTGCCCAGTACGCGGATGCCGGGTCGACGTCGCGCTCGCCCGTCTCGCGCCAGCGCTGGTAGTCGTCCGCCTCGTCGGCTACGGCGTAGACGTCCCGGAGCTCCAGGTGGATGGCCGAGCGGCGTGCGCCGGCCAACAGCTCATCGAACCGCGGCTCGCTCTGCGGCATCGCACGCCTCCCTCAGGATCGAGACCATGTGTGCGGGGATCCGGATCACCGTCTCGCCCTCCGGGATGGTCTTGTCGTGGCCGGGTGCGTTCTTCTCGATGCACTCGGCTCGGGTGGCCTCGTCGGCCATGTAGCTCTGGAGCACGATGTCCCGGGTCTGCTCGTCGACCCAAGCGGTCGGGCTGCCGGTCTGCCCGGATTCCGGGTCCACACCGATGAACTGTAGAGACATGCTCGGCCTCCCTCGTAGGGGTGTGCGCTGATGTGCACCAACCTGGCCTGACGCCACGAGTCGGTCAAGAGTCCGAACCTGCCAGAACGGCAGGTCGGCTGAATCTGTGCACACCGGTGCACATCGCTGGTGTGCGTGCACGGACCCTCTCTACGGTCGTCTCGTCCCCGCTGACCGGCCGATGGGAGCCTCAGCATGATGACGATCAAGGTCTACCGGGTGCGCCCCGACGGGACCACCGCGCCGGTCTCGTACGAACGGTGCGACCGTCCGACTGACCTGCCCGCAACGAGCGCCTTCCCTCCCTGTACGTGCCCCCGATGCCGTGGTTCTGCCTGGTGCGACTTCCATGACGGGCCGTCGTCCACAGCCGCGCTCGTCGACGAGCACCGCCGGGCCTGTGCCCCGTGTCGCGAGCAGCGTGGTCTCACCTCTCAGGCTGCGCTGTGACGGTGCCTGCCGGGGGGCGGCAGCTGCCCCGCTACGAGGACTTGACCTGGGACCAACACCTTGGGCGTCACTGCGTGTGGTGCAACGGGCGCATCACCGTCGGCGGCACTGAGGCCGGGCGAGTTGGCACCCGACACGGCGCCCACGTCTTCAGCGTCCCCGTCTACGCGGGCCCCTGCTGCTCGACCGAGGAGGAGGCGACAACCGTGCAGTGCGCGTACTGCGGCAACCCGATCGAAGGCGCCGCCGAGCCGGTCGGCGACGATGCCGCGAGCGGCGCGCACGCCACGGCCTACTGGCACGCCGACCCGGCCGAGTGCGGCCCGAGGCAGGCACCGCTCCCCGGCCCGGACGAGCCCTCGCCGCTCCAGCTCCACCTGGCGCGCGCGGGCCATCGCCTGCGCCCCTGATCTCCTGCCCGTGGACGTGAGCGCCGGCCGTCCACGGGCAGGGCACAGCCGCCCCGGCCGCCGCACCGGTCCCGTCCATGACAGGCCGTCGGCCGGGGTCCCTTCCTCACCCCCGGAGGTGTGTCCGTGAGCGAGTACGACGAGTACCGGGAGTACCACGACCGCAAGGCCGCCGGAGAAGGCCAGCGCAAGCACGCCGCGGACAGCGGTGGGAAGCACGCCAAGAGCGGTGACCCCGACAACTGCATGGTCGTCGCCCCGATCCCCGGGATCGCCATCGGCCTGCTCTTCCTGCTCGGGCGTACCCTGGTGCGCCAGACGCGAGGAAGGACGAGGCGAGGATGAGCAGCAGGACGATGTCCGTGGCATCCCGATACCTGCGCTGGGGGCAGCCCCGTTGCACCTGCGGGGACCCAAGGTGCCAGCAGCTCGACTACGAGGTGCTCGGCGTCCCGGCCTGGCTGCTCTCGCTCGGCCTGGTCGTCGCGGCCGCCGTGGCCATGCTCGTGTACACCGCGGCACAGCGGATCTGAGACCGCCCCGGCCGGGTCCCGTCCCCGGCGGGGGCTAGCGCACCAACTCCGCGAGATCGACGTCGACAACTCGGGCGATGTGCAGGAGGAGCCCAAGGCTCGGATCGGAAGTGCCGTGTTCGATGCGGTGAACCGTCTTGTGGTCGACGCCCACGACCTCGCCGAGCTGGAGCTGCGACAGGTTCGCGTGCTCGCGTGCGCTGCGGATGCGCGCGCCGATCTCCGTGCGGCGCGTGATCACCCAGGCGGGCTGTTCAGTGGGCATCCCTCCAACGTCTGCGGCCCATGATCATTTGTCTTTACCTGACCAGGTAAAAAGTTTGATCTTGAGGCGCCTGGGGGATCACCGGTAGACGTGCCTCCGCTTAGGGGGCGCAGGAGCGCGAGCCCCGCCTGCGATGCTGCCGCGGGCGGGGCTCGCTTGTTCGTCACGCCTTCGCGCGGGCCGCCCATCGGCCGTACCACGCCATGAGCTGGTAGGTCGTCGTGACCCCCAAGGCGGACTTGGCCTCCGTTAGCTCGGTCGCCACCGTGCGCGGGCTGACACCCAGCTCCTTCGCCGCGGCCCGACTGTCCAGCCCCGCGTCGAAGAGGCCGAGAATGTCGAGCTGTCGCGGGGAGAGCCTTATGTCGCCCGCCTCCGCGAGCGCCTCGGACCACCACCGAGCCCGCTCCCAGAGGCGATCGAACGCTGCCTTGGCCCACGCGATTGTGGCGCGGTCGCGGATGTGCCAGCCGCTGTGTGACTCGGTGCCCTCGAGGACGTAGTCGTCCACGAAGAGGCTGTCCTGGTCCACGATGATGAGGCGCTGCTCGCGGGCGGCCGAGACCTTGATCTGTCCGCCGGCCGCGATGAACGCGTCTGCGTACCGCCGCGTCGCCTCGTCGGCCAGCGCCCCGATGCCGTACACAAGGCGCATGCCCACGCGACCGCTCTGTAGCAGGGCGATGCTCCGGTCGGACCCGAGGCGCTTCACCTCCGCGCTCCGCTCGGCCGGGGGCGCGGGCTGCACGGTGCAGATCTCCTTCGTAGCCAGGGTCGAGACCGCGCCAAGCCGATCGTTCACCTGGGCCATGGTGGGCAGGAACTCGCTGCCCGGCCCGCCGTACAGACGGTGGGCGTCGAAGTGTGCGGCCAGGCCCTCGATGACCGGCACCTGCCGCATGCGTTCCAGGCTGCGCGCGAGCGTCTCCTGCTCGTCGGCGAGGAGCCGTTGCGCGACCGCCCGCGGATCCATGGCGACCCACCGGCCCGGCGCGTACGGGTCCGGAACGATGAGCCCCTCCTCGGCCAGCCGCTGTGTGCTCTTCTCGTCAGCGTCACCGCCGGCCGCGATGGCCTTGTAGGCCACTTGCTCTTCGGCCGTGAGCGGTTGCCCGACCGTGGCCGGGTTGTACGTTTGCACGATCCCACCCCTCAACTCCGCGTTGCATTTCGTCGCAACGCGTAATGTTGCAGCGCCCCAGGTCTAGATCCTGGCATAGGTCCGTGGCACTCTCGTAGGGATCCAGAAAAACGTATGCGTGTTCGAAGAAAGGTTTCCCTGTGACTCGAACCAACAAGGCGCTGAGGGCTGGCGCCGCGCTCGCGTTGGCCGCGGTCGCCGTGGCCATCCCTGTGTCCGCTGCGACCGCAAATGAGGATCAGCGCGTCATCTCCACGGAGGGCGACATCGGCTGGGGTGCCCCGCCGGCGGAATCGCCGACCCCGAACCCGACGCCGACCACGCTCCCGGCCGGTGACATCGGCTGGGGCTGACAGCCACCTCCCACGCCACCCCCCATTGAGCGTGCCGGTCTCTGCACCTGGTGACCCCCCGGACGGGTCCGGCGCGAAGCGGGCTCCCCGACCATGCTGCGGTCGGGGAGCCCGCGGTCATTGTGCCCTGTAGCCAGGAGGGACGCCATGATCGTTTAGGGGAAATTTGGGAGACAGCCCACCTCGTGAACCCACTTCAACACCCCTCGAACCCCCGTGAACACCTCCGGCCCTGATCTGGCGTTACCGCGCTGACCAGGGCCGGAAGGGCCCTACCTGTGTGCCCCCGGCAGGATTCGAACCTGCGACACCCGCTTTAGGAGAGCGGTGCTCTATCCCCTGAGCTACGAAGGCATGGCGTGCGGTCAGTGTAGCGGGTGGGGGTCTCGGGGGCGGGGTGGGCCGGGGGAGGTGTCTTCGGGGGGAGGGGATTTTGGGGTGGGGTGGGCGGAAGGATGGGGTGGTTCTCCCCGTTTGATTCGGCAGAGCCGTCCGTGGTCGACGGCCGTCGTTCAGGCAGAGAGGCAGTCGCCGTGAAGGTAGAGATCTGGTCGGACATCACGTGCCCCTGGTGCTACGTCGCCCAGGCCCGGTTCGAGAAGGCGCTGGACGCCTTCCCGCACCGTGGGGGTGTGGAAGTGGTGCACAAGTCGTACGAGTTGGAGCCGGGGCGGGCCAAGGGGGATGTGGAGCCCATCATCAAGGTGCTCATGAAGGGGAAGGGGTGGTCGGAGGCGCAGGCGCTGGCCAACGAGCGGAACCTCACCGCACAGTCGGCCGGCGAGGGGCTGCCGTACGTCGCCGGGCGTGACCACGGGAGCACCTTCCACATCCACCGGCTGCTGCACTTCGCCAAGGCCCGCGGCAAGCAGCACGAGCTGGTGAAGGCGCTCTACCGGGCCAACTTCGCCGAGGAGGAGTCGATCTTCGCCGACGACGAGCGGCTGGTCGCGCTCGCCGTCGAGGTCGGGCTCGACGCCGACGCCGCCCGGGCCGTGCTCGCCGCTCCGGACGCCTACGCCGACGAGGTGCGTGCCGACGAGCGCGAGGGGGCGCAACTGGGGGTGTCCGGGGTGCCGTTCTTCGTCTTCGACCGGCAGTACGGCGTCTCCGGGGCCCAGTCCACCGAGGCGTTCACGCAGGCCCTCACCCAGGCATGGGGCGACCGTCCCCCGCTCCTGGCCGTCGTCGGCGCCGACGACGCCCACGCGTGCGGGCCGGACGGATGCCCTGTACCTCACTGAGACATCGAGCAACGCTTCAGGGGCGGTCCTCCCTCGGGAGGACCGCCCCTTGGCGTCTGCCTGTGTGTGAGGGGGGGTGCCCCTGTGTCTTTGGTCAAGCTGGTCGGGTGTGGGTTCGGGGCGTCTGGAACGATGCGTCCCGTGCATGCTGATGATCAGGTTGGCGAGGGTGTCCCCGCGGAGCTCGCGGTGTTCCTGCGGAAGGCGGTTGACGGCCGCCCGGTGAAGATCGCTCCTTCCGTCTGCGAGGGGTGCGGCGGTCGTGTGTTCTTCGTGCTGGTCAACGCATCCGGTGCGGAACGAGAGTGTTCGGGCTGCGAGAGCCGTGCGTTCATCGCGGACAGCGAGGAGTACTGGAACGAGGAATCCTGGGAGGACGACGAGCCCGGTGCGGCCGGCTGCCCGTGCGGGAGCGAGGAGTTCGAGGCCGCGGTCGCGTTCTCACTCGGCACCGACGGCTCGGTCCGCTGGGTGACCGTGGGCCTGCGGTGCATCAAGGATGGGTTCTGCGGGATCTATGCCGACTGGAAGATCGACTACGAACCGACGGATCACCTCCTGGCCACGGTCTAGGTCTGCGGAGCGACAGCCCGAACGGGCTGCGGTTCGTAGAAGGTTCCGTCGCGGAGCATCGAGAAGAGGACATCGGCCCGGCGTCTGGCGAGGCCGAGCAGAGCCTGGGTGTGGTGCTTTCCCTGGCTGATCTTCTTGTCGTAGTAGGTCCGCGAGACCGGCGTAGGCGGCGAGGTGGCCGGCGGTCGGGAAGGTGCTGCCGTCACCGACCTCGATCAGGATCCGGGCTCCGGTCCTGACGCCGACTCCCGGCATCGAGGTCAGGACTTTTGGAAGAGGGTGGGCCTCCAGCAGTTCCTCGATCCGCCCGGCCAGCAGCTTGCGCTGGTTAAGGACGGCGGCCAGCGATCCGGCGAGGCTCGGGACGATCAGCGCGGCCGCTTCGGTGCCCGGAACGGTGACGGTCTGCTCGTCCAGGGCGGAGAAGATCTCCTCGACCAGCCGCTCGGCCATCCTGGGCGCCTTCGGTCGCAGCAGGGTGACCAGCCGTCGCCGTCCGGCCTTGCGTATCTGGGCCGGGGACCCGAACCGTGCCAGCAGCGTGAGGACAGCCGGGTGCTGCAACCGCGGTCCCAAGGAGGGGAAGTCATGCCGGACCCGAAGGCCGGAGGCCCCACTTCGGAGCCACGAAGAAGGTAACGGAGGGAGAGAGGGGGACGCCGGACGGCGCCGTGCTCCGGAAGGGGGGGAGCACGGCGCCGTCTGCGGCGCACGGGGTGGCCCCGCTCAGCCGATCGCGGGCTGCGGCGTCTTCTCGGACTCGGACAGGTCGCTGCCTTCGACCTTGACGGTGGCCGACGGCGAGTCCTTCTTCAGGGCCAGGGCGAGGATGCCGCCCAGGACCAGGAGGCCGGCGCCGACGTAGCCGGCCAAGTGCAGGCCGGACAGGATGTCCGCCTTCGCGGCCTCCGCGTAGGTGCCGGAGAAGGTGGAGTTGGCGATCGCCACCAGGAACGCGAGGCCCACCGCGCCGCCGACCTGCTGCGAGGTCGAGGCCATGGCGCTCGCCACGCCCTGCTCCTCCGGGCCGACGCCCGAGCTGGCGGAGGCGAAGACGGAGACGAAGACGAGACCGCCGCCGATGCCCCAGATGATCGAGCCGGGCAGCAGGGCGTAGAACGAGCCGCCGACGGACATGCCGAGGATGGTGGCCGCGATGCCGATGCCGTTGACGACCATGCCGGTCGACAGCGTGGCGCGCATGCCGTAGCGCTCCATGAACTTCGGCGCGAGCTTGCCCGAGCCGATGATCGAGACCAGCGTGAGCGGCAGGAAGGCCAGGCCGGCCTGGATCGCGGTGTACTCCAGGACCGGCTGCACGTAGGTGGTGAAGGTGTAGTACGCGCCGGCCAGCGCCGTCTGGAAGACGAAGAGGACGGCCATGGCGACGACCAGCGGCCGGTTCTTCAGGAGCCGGAGCGGCATGAGCGGGTTCGCGGTCTTCGCCTCGGTGATGAAGAAGGCGATGAGCAGGACGGCGCCGACGATCAGCGAGCCGAGGGCGAGCGGGGAGGCCCAGCCCTCCTCGGGACCGGTCACCAGGCCGGTGACGATCGCGGAGACGCCGATCGTGGAGAGCAGCGCGGCCGGGATGTCGAAGCCCTTGGAGAGGTTCGCCGGGCCGTCCGGGCGGATCGCGCCGGGGGCCGGGAGCAGGGCGATCAGCGCCAGCGGGATGTTGATGAAGAAGATCCAGCGCCACGAGACCAGGTCGGTCAGGACACCGCCGAGCAGCGCGCCGGCCGCGAGGCCGAGCGAACCGGCGGCACCCCAGGCGGCGAACGCCTTGTTGCGCTGGGAGCCCTCGAAGGAGGTGGCGATCAGGGCGAGGACCGCCGGGAAGAGCAGCGCGCCGCCGACACCCTGGAAGAGGCGGGCGCCGATGAGGACGCCCTGGGTGGTGGCGAGGCCGCCGACGAGCGAGGAGACCGCGTAGAAGGCGAGGCCGGTCATGAAGAGCCGGCGGGCGCCGATGCGGTCGACGGCGCGGCCGCCGAAGAGCAGCAGACCGCCGAAGGCCACCGCGTAGGCGGAGACGACCCATTGCAGCGACTGGGCCGAGAAGCCGAGGGCGGTGCCGATGTCGGGCAGCGCGACGTAGACGATGTTGAGGTCGACGCTGATGATGAACTGGGAGAAGGCCAGCAGGAAGAGGACGAGTCCTGTCTTCTTGGCTGGTGTCGACGTGGTCACAAGACCTCCATGGTCTTCATGGACGTGTTTTCCGGGGGGTTCGTCCACGGCGCGCGGGGCGCCGCCGTGCAGTCGAGCGGTCTGCGCGGAGGCACCCGGCGCGTCCGTGACGGGGGATCAGCCGAAGCGAAGCTGAAGTTCGTTGGGGCCGGTGATGCCGATGGCCGGGCGCCAGGTGATGTCACCGACGACCTTCGGGGCACCGAGGCGGCGGGCGAGCGCGGGCAGCGCCTCCGTGATCTCCATGCGGGCGAGCGGGGCGCCCAGGCAGTAGTGCGGGCCGCCGCCGAACTGCATCACGGCCGTCCTGCGCTCCGCCGTGATGTCGAAGACGTCGCCGCCGGGGTACGCGAGCGGGTCGCGCTGCACCGCCTGCACGCCGATCATGAACATCGTGCCCTCGGGGATCCGCTGCCCGCGGAACTCGATGTCCTCGGCCGCGTAGCGGTAGACGGCGTTGGAGGAGGGGCGCCAGCGCATGACCTCCTCGACCGCCCGCGGGGCGAGTTCGGGGCGCTCGCGGAGCAGGGCCCACTGGTCGGGGTGCTCGGAGAAGGTGACCATGGCGTTGGCGAGCTGGAGGCGCGTGGTGTCGTGCGCGGCGAACACCATGGTGACGACGAGGTTGCGCAGCTCCTCCAGGGTGACCCTGTTGCCGTCGACGTCCTCCTTCTGGGCGGTGACGAGGGCGGAGATGAGGTCCTGGGTGGGCGCCTCGGCCTTCTTGGCCATGAGGGCGTCCACGTACGCGTACAGGCCGACGACGGCGGCCTCGACGCGGCCCGGTATGTCGCCGCCCAGGGCGAGGCTGAAGACGAGGCCGATCTCCGAGCTCCAGTTGCTGAAGCGCGGGTAGTCCTCGGCCGGCACGCCGAGCAGCTCGGACATGACGGTCAGCGGCAGCGCGTCGGCGAACGCCTCGAAGAAGTCGACCTCGTCCTGGGCGGCGATCTCGTCGGCGAGGCGCTCGGCGGCCTGCTTGATGACCGGGCGCAGGTTCTCCAGCATGCGCGGGGTGAACGCGCGGCCGACGAGCCCGCGCAGCCGGCGGTGGCTGTCGCCGTCCTGGTTCACCAGGCCGTTGACGAACCAGTCGTAGACGGGGCCGCCGCTGATGCCGTTCTGCTCCATGAAGCCGGTGCCGTTGTGGGTCAGCCGGCCGTCCCGGACCAGTTCCGACGCCTCCGCGTGGCGCAGGACGAGCATGCCGAGCGGGGTCTCGGCGTACCAGCCCGCGGCCTGCGCCCGGACGACCTCGGGCAGGTCGAAGCGGAAGTCGGGGTCGATGACGTTGATGAACGGGACCTCGGAGGACTCCGGCACGGACAGGGTTTCCGCTGACATGTCTTGACCGTCCTTGAGAGGGATCAGAAGGGAGGAGGGGAGGAAGGAGGGAGGAAGGAAGGAGGGAGGAACGGGAACTCACGGCTCGCTTATCGCGAGATTACATAGCTACCGTTCGGTATTCTTTGTCGAGCGGGGGACCGGGGGACTGGTTTGGCAACTTGCCAAGACCTCACCGGATTCGGTGACTTGGCTTGCGCGGCGCCCCGCCCGCCCGCCGCACCGGGTCCGGCCGGGCCGGTTCGGTCCGGGCGCGCTCAGCGGAAGTCGCTGTCGCGGTACTCCGCCGAGGAGCCGTCCAGGGTCGCCGCCCGCAGCTCGACCCGGCGGATCTTGCCCGACACCGTCTTCGGCAGCGGGGCGAACTCGATGCGCCGGATCCGCTTGTACGGGGCCAGGGCCTCCCGCGTGTACGCGAAGAGGCGCGCGGCCGTGTCCGGGCCCGGCGCGAAGCCGTCGGCGAGGACCACGTACGCCTTGGGGACGGCGAGCCGCAGCGGGTCCGGGGCCGGGACGACGGCCGCCTCCGCGACCGCCTCGTGCTCCAGGAGCACGCTCTCCAGCTCGAACGGGCTGATCTTGTAGTCGGACGCCTTGAAGACGTCGTCCGACCGGCCGACGTAGGTGATCCGGCCGTCCGCCTCGCGGCGGCCGATGTCACCGGTGTGGAAGAAGCCGCCCGCCATGGCCTCGCCCGTACGCTCCCAGTCCCCGTGGTAGCCGGTCGTCAGGCCCACCGGCCGGGCCGGGCCCGACAGGTCGAGGCAGATCTCGCCCTCGTCGGCAGGCAGGCCCGACGGGTCGAGCAGCGTGACCGTGAAGCCGGGCGCGGGGTGGCCCATGGAGCCGGGGACGAGGTCCTGGCCGGGGAAGTTGCCGATGGCCAGGCTCATCTCGGTCTGCCCGAAGCCGTCCCGTACGGTCACGCCCCAGGCGTCCCGGACCCGCTCGATCACCTCGGGGTTGAGCGGCTCCCCGGCCCCCACCGCCTCGCGCGGCGGCGTCCCGAGCCGGCCGAGGTCGGACTGGATGAGCATCCGCCACACGGTGGGCGGGGCGCAGAAGGAGGTGACGCCCACCCGGTCCATCTCGAACATCAGCCGCGTCGCGTCGAACCGCTCGTAGTTGAACGCGAAGACGGTCGCCTCCGCGTTCCACGGCGCGAAGAGGCTGGACCAGGCGTGCTTGGCCCAGCCCGGCGAGGAGATGTTCAGGTGCACGTCCCCGGGCCGCAGCCCGATCCAGTACATGGTCGACAGATGGCCGACGGGGTACGAGAGATGGGTGTGCTCCACCAGCTTCGGCGCCGAGGTGGTCCCGGAGGTGAAGTAGAGCATCAGCAGGTCGTCGGCGCGGGTCGGCCCCTCGGGCTCGAACCCGCCCTCGTACGTCTCGAAGCGCTCGTACGGGACCCAGCCCGCGGTCGCGTCGGCGGGGGTGCCGCCGGCCAGGATCCGGGTGTACGAGCCCGGCACCGCGTCGAACTTCGCCCGGTCCGCGGCCCGGACGACGACGTGCGTCACCCGGGCCCGCTCGATCCGGTCGCGCAGGTCCACCGCTCCGAGCTGCGGGGGCGCCGGGGTGAGGACGGCGCCCAGCTTCATCGCGGCGAGGGCGGTCTCCCACAGCTCCACCTGGTTGCCGAGCATGACGAGGATCCGGTCGCCGGCCCGGACGCCCCGGGCGCGCAGCCAGCCCGCGAGCCGCGAGGAACGGTCGGAGAGGCGGGCGAAGGAGTGCCGGGACTCGCGGCCGTCCTCCTCCACGATGTGCAGGGCGGTGCGCTCGTTGCCGGCCGCGATCACGTCGAACCAGTCGAGCGCCCAGTTGAAGTGCTCGGGCCGGGGCCAGACGAAGCCCTCGTACGCGGCTTCGTAGTCGCCGCGGTGGGCGAGGAGGAAGTCGCGGGCGGCCCGGAAGGCGGCGGTGGCGTCGGGCGCGGGTGCGGTGAGGGGCGCGGCGGGGGTGGCGGGTGCTCCGGGCGCGGTCCCGAGCGCGGTGGCGGAGGCGGTCACGCGGCCGTCTCCTCGTCGTTGACCCAGCTCATGAGCTTGCGGAGCTCCTTGCCGGTGGTCTCCAGGAGGTGCTGCTCGTCCTGGGTCTTGTACGCGTTGTACT